>JAEWRC010000172.1 GCA_023460175.1 Actinomycetes bacterium | reverse complement strand
GTGGGAACCGGCGCTGCGCACCGACGTCACCGGGGAGCACGGGGCCCCGGTGCGACGGGCGGCCGGCAGCGAGGCGGCCCGGGTGATGGCCGACCTGATGGCCGAGGGGGCGCGCACGCTGACGTTCGTGCGCTCGCGCCGCGGCGCCGAACTGACCGCGCTGGGGGCCCGCGCCCGGCTGGCGGACATCGCGCCGCTGCTCGTCGACAAGGTCGCCTCGTACCGGGCCGGCTACCTGGCCGAGGACCGCCGCGAACTGGAGGCCGCCCTGGCCGACGGCCGGCTGCTGGGGCTGGCCACCACCAACGCGCTGGAACTCGGCGTGGACATCGCCGGTCTCGACGCGGTGGTGCTGGCCGGGTTCCCCGGCACGGTGACATCGTTCTGGCAGCAGGCCGGGCGTTCGGGCCGGCGCGGTCAGAGCGCGCTGGTGGTGCTGATCGCGCGCGACGATCCGCTGGACACCTACCTGGTCCATCATCCCGAGGCGCTGCTGGACAAGCCCATCGAACGGGTGGTCATCGATCCCACCAACCCGTATGTGCTCGGCCCCCAATTGCTCTGCGCGGCCACCGAATTGCCGATCGAGGACGCCGAGGTGCGCACCTGGAGCGCGGAGACGGTGGCCGCCGACCTGGTCGACGACGGGCTGCTGCGCCGCCGCGGCGGACGCTACTTCCCGGCGCCGGGCGTGGACCCGCATCCGGCCGTGGACATCCGGGGTTCCATCGGCGGGCAGGTCTCCATCGTCGAGAGCGACACCGGCCGGCTGCTGGGCGGCGTGGGTGCCGGTCAGGCGCCCGCGCAGGTGCATCCCGGCGCGGTGTACCTGCACCAGGGCGAGACCTATGTGGTCGATTCCCTGCAGCTCGACGACGCCCTGGCGTTCGTGCACGCCGAGGATCCGGGCTACACCACGTTCTCCCGCGAGCTGACCGACATCACGGTGACCGGGCCGGGCGAACGGCTGGAGCTGGGCGGGGTCACCCTCGGCTTCGTCCCGGTGGCGGTGTCGCACACCGTGGTTGGCTATCTGCGACGAACCGTGGCCGGGGAGGTCCTGGACTTCGTCGAACTGGAGATGCCCACGCAGACGCTGGCCACCAAGGCCGTGATGTATTCGGTGACGCCGGAGTTGTTGACCGCCAACGGGGTCGACCCGCTGCGCACACCCGGTTCGCTGCACGCCGCCGAACACGCCGCCATCGGGTTGCTGCCCCTGGTGGCCAGCTGCGACCGCGGCGACATCGGCGGGATCTCGATGGCCGTGGGCCCGGAGAACGGCCTGCCAACGGTGTTCGTCTACGACGGGCACCCGGGCGGCGCCGGCTTCGCCGAACGCGGTTACCGGCGGGCGGCCCGGTGGCTGGGCGCGACGGCCGCGGCGATCCAGGCGTGCGAATGCCCGCACGGCTGTCCGTCGTGTGTGCAGTCGCCGAAGTGCGGCAACGGCAACGATCCGCTGGACAAGGCCGGGGCGGTCGCGGTGCTGCGCACCGTACTGGCTGAACTGGGCTGACGACCGACCCCTCATACGGTCGACCCCCCAGGGGCGGGTAGGGGTGAAAAGTACCCCCGGATTCGCGCGGCGCGCAACCGGATTGAACGCAACGGGCAAACCGGCCGACCTGACAGGTGTCTACCCAACCAGGGTTTTTGCGCCACTGAGCAAACACCTATTTGGCGGGGGTAATAGAATCGCCACTCATGAGCCGCGACTGGCTGCTGCTGGAGACCCTCGGCGGGGAGCCCGTCGTCGTCGCGGACGGAGCCCGGTCGCAGAACCTGGTGCCCGTCAGCACGTTCCTGCGCCGCAGCCCGCACCTGTCGGCCATTCAGACCGCCGTCGCCGAGACCGTCAACACCGCTACCAGCCTGGTCAGCATCACCCCGAAGGGCAAGCGGGTGATCCGGACCGAACCGGTACGGATGACCGACGGCACCGTCCACGGGGTGCACGTGTGGGTGGGCGCCGCGGCCGCCGAACCACCCGCCCGCGTCATGCCGGGTCCGCTGTTGTGGAACCTGACCACCGGCATCGCCACCGATACTCCGCAGTCACTCCGCAACAGCGGGCTAAATCCCGAGACCGGTGTCGCCGCCAACCGGGCGTTCACCGACGACATCACGGCGCGCAACATGAGCAGCCGGGAAAGCGCGGTCCTGGCCCGGGCCGCCGAGGCCGCGCCGGGGACCACCTACTGCGCGACCTGGGAGGTCGACGACTGGCGCGGCGAGCCGATCGCCGTCGGTTTCGTCACCCGGGTGGGTCTGGAACCGGCCGGCGGCGGCCGCGAGCACGTGATCGCGCGGGCGATGAACTGGCGCAGTCAGGCGGGTTAGCCGCAGTGCCCTAGACGGGTCCGGCCCGGGCCGCCGCGCGGGCCGTGCCGCCGCCGAGTTCGACCCCGACGCTGACCTGAACCGTGATGTCCAGCCCGGTCACGGCGCAGTCGGTGATGGCCGCCCCCATCGTCGCGGCCAGGTCCCGGGCCCGGTCGCAGGCCGCGGTCGGACCGGCCGGCAACGCGCCCGCCGCGGCC
>JAEWRC010000171.1 GCA_023460175.1 Actinomycetes bacterium | reverse complement strand
GGGTCACCTCGGGCTGCGCGGCCGGTTCGGCGACCGGCTCCGGGGCCGGCTCCGGCGGCGGGGCGTCGGTGGTGTCGGTCTTGGAGGACCACACCGCGTCATCACCCGAATACAGCACCAGGTTGCGGTCGTCCTGGAGCACCAGCTTGACGTTCTTCTTGCCCTTGGTGTCGGAGTGCCAGACCGGCTTGTCGGCCGTGTACAGCACGAAGTTGCCGTCCTTCTGGACCTCGGCGCGGACCACGCCCTGGCCGTCGGTCGCGGTGGCCCAGACCGCGTCGCCGCGCGCGGCGAGCACCAAGTTGCCGTCGTCCTGCAGGGTCAGCGTGTAGGCCCCGTTCTTGGAAGTCAGCGACTCCCCCTTCGAAAGCTTCTGCCCTTCGGCGAGACTGTCTCCCACGTGCATCCTCTTCTCTTGGAGTGATCCGGTGATCTGCCGGGGAGCATCGGTGGTCATCGTGAACCGATCCGGCCATCGGTGAGCTTACTGATCGGTCGTTTGCCAGGAAAGCTTTCCACTCGTCGGGATCGGTGCTCAGGAATCGAAGCCCAGCCCCAGCCGGTCCAGGGTGCGCAGGAATACGTTGCGCCGGCCTGCGCGGTGGTCGGCGCGGTCCAGCGACCACCGGGCGGCCTGGATGCCGAGGCTGGCCAACGGCTCGGGCGGGAACGGCAGCGGCGTGGTGCGGACCATCTCCAAGCGGGTGCGCTCCGTTTGCCGGCCGTTCACCAGATCCAGGCAGACGTCGGCGCCGAAGCGCGCCGCCGCGACCCCGAGCCCGGTGAACCCGTTGACGTGGGCGACGCGGCCGTCGTACGCCGATCCCCAGTGCGCGCAGAACCGGCTGTTGGTGTCGATGGCACCGGCCCAGCGATGCGCGAACCGGAGGTCCGACAGCTGCGGGAAGGTCAGGAAGAAGTGCGCCGCCAGCCGCCGGTAGCTCGCGGGGCGGTGTTCGTAGGCCGGGTCCACCCGGCGGCCGAAGTGGTAGACCGCGTCGTACCCGCCCCACAGGATCCGGTTGTCCGCGGACAGGCGGTAGTAGTGGAACTGATTGCCGCTGTCGGCCACCCCCTGCCGGCCGGTCCACCCGATCCGTTCCAACTGCTGGGGGCTCAGCGGTTCGGTGGCCAGCACGTAGTCGTAGACCGGCACGGTGTGCAGCCGGTTGCGGCGCAGCAGGCTCGGGAACACGTTGGTGGCCAACACCACTCGCTCGGCGATGAGATCGTGACCGGCGGCCTCGACGTGGATGCCGGCCCCGACCGACCGCAGCGCCGTGGCAGCGGAATGCTCGTAGACGGCCACCCCGGCCTCGGCGCAGGCGCGGGCCAGGCCGACCGCCAACTTGGCCGGGTTGACCAAGGCGCAGGTGTCGGGGTCGAACAGCCCGGCCAGATAGGTCGGCGACGACAGCTGCGCGCACACCTGCTCGCGGTCCAGGAACTGCCCCTCCCCGGCCGCGGCGGCCTCGCGCAGCCACTCGACCTGATGCGGTTCCACCGCGACCGAGAGCATGCCGGTGCGCTCCCACTCGGCGTCGATGCCCAGGCGCTCGATCTCGTCCTGCATGCCGTTGAGGTTCTCGAGGCCCAGGGCCTTCAGTGCGGGCAGCTCGTCGGGCCAGCGCGAGCGGCCGTTCTCGGTGCCGTGGATCAGGCTGGCTTCGACGAATCCCCCGTTGCGCCCCGAGGCGGCCCACCCGATCCGGTCGGCCTCGATCAGCACGATGTCGGCCGACGGATCCTGCTGTGCGGCATGCAGCGCGGTCCACAGGCCGGTGTAGCCGCCGCCGACCACCAGCAGGTCGCACCGCAGCGGGCCGGCCAGCGCGGGAAACTCCGGGCGCGCCGCGCCGAGTTCGTCGAGCCACATGGAACCGAATGCCGAGTCCGCCAGCGAGCGGTCGATCAGCCGGGGATCGACGTGCCGGTCGAAGACGGTCTTCACAGTCTCGCTAGCGTACGGGCAGCGCCGGGCTCGGGCAGGGATTCGGCCAAGCTGTCCGGGCGGTCACGAGGCGAGGTCGGCGGCCTGCGCGGCGCGGGGTTGCGGCGCCGCGCGCGGCGTCCAACCGGGCGGGCCGAAGACGTAGCCGAGGCGGTCGCGCAGCCGGGGCGCGGCCCGCACGTCCCGGGCGATGGCCGCGTACTCGTGGGTCTGCAACTTCCAGATGTTGAAGGTGTCCACCGGCTTGGTCAGGCCGTAGTTCGGGCGGAAGCGCTCCGGCTGGAATGTGCCGAACAGCCGGTCCCAGAGGATCAGGATGCCGCCGTAGTTCTTGTCCAGGTACTCCGGATCGCGGCCGTGGTGCACCCGGTGGTGCGACGGCGTGTTGAAGACGAATTCGAAGGGACGCCAAAGCTTGTCGATGTGCTCGGTGTGCACCCAGAACTGGTAGATCAGGCTCAGCGAGAACCCGAAGAAGACCATCCAGGGCGGGACGCCGAGCAGCGGCAGCGGCAGCCAGACCAGGATCTCGCCGCTGTTGTTCCACTTCTGCCGCAGCGCGGTGGCGAAGTTGAAGTACTCGCTGGAGTGGTGCGCCTGATGGGTCGCCCAGACCAGCCGGACCCGGTGGGCCATCCGGTGATAGAGGTAGAAGCCGAGGTCGACGCCCACGATCGCGATCACCCAGGTGTACCACTGGGTGGCCGACAGCTGCCAGGGCGCGACGTAGGCGTAGAGGGCCGCGTAGCCCAGCAGCGCCAGGAACTTCCAGGCCGCCATCGTGGCCACCGACACCAGGCCCATCGACACGCTCGCGACCGCGTCGCGGCGGTGGTAGCCGCCCGACGGCGGCCGCGTGCCGGCCGAGACCTGCTCAGGGACCTGCTCGAGTTTGCGCGCCGCCACCCATTCCAGGATCAACAGCAGCACGAAGAACGGGATCGCGAACAGCACCGGGTCGCGCATCTGCGGCGGCAACACCGCGAGCGCATCGGACACCCAGTGGAAAAGGCCCTGCACAACGGCAAGTCTAGCCGCCCGGCGGCGGCTTGTTCAACATCGTGTCAGTAGCGCCCCGCGGCGGCGCGATCAGCGGAAACTCAACACCTCGTCGCCCCAGGCGGCCCGGATCTCGCGGTCCAGGTCCTCGACCACCGAATCCTCGCGGTCGATGAGCAGCGTCGCGCGGTCCTCGGGGGTGAACCGGCGCCACGGCTCCCCCGCCGGCCCCACCGGTTCCTGCCCGCGCGCGAAGTTCACCCAGCGGCCCTGGATGCGATCCGACAGCGTCCGGCCGGCCTTGAGACCGCCCAGCTTGAACGTGACGTCGCGCGAACCCATCACCAGATTGCCCCACACATAGGGCAATTCGGTGGCGTGCGCGGCGCCGAGGCGCAGCACGCGCAGCATCGTCGTCGCCCAGTCGAAGCGATACAGGTACACCGGCGCGACGGCGCTGTGCCCCTCGGCCAACCACAGGGTGGGCATCCGGAACCCGACGTCGCGGGCCACGTGCAGCCCACGCGCGCGGGGCCGCACCCCCGGGTAGGCGGCCTCGAGCTCCTCGTCGGTGGGGATGGCGAGTTCGGGCTGCTCGGTGGCGATCTCGTCGAACATCGTCCGGATCGTCTTCGGCGCGATGGGCATCAGCGGTGACTTCATCCAGCGGAACAGCGCCGCCTCGTCACGGTTGGTGCCGATGATCAACGGCACCGGGTGCGAGCGGCCTTCCCGGGCGAGTTTGATCGGATAGTCCGGGATCAGGTCGCCGTCGACGATCGGCGCGAAGGCCAACGTGCCCGGCGTGCTGCTCGGGACGTGGTCGAAGACCTCGTAGGACGCCTCGACCAGGGCCTGAACCGGCACCGAGCGGGCCTCGTCGACACTCACGCCCAGGCGGCGCAGCAACATCTCGGCCACCCGCCCGCCCCGTTCACCGTCGTAAGCCGAAGTGGCGGGCGAACTCTGGGCGATCGCCCGATGGAACAGGCCGGCCGCCGCCGGGGCGGTCAACAGGGTGGTGACGATTCCCGCGCCGGCCGATTCCCCGAACAGCGTCACCTGCTGCGGGTCGCCCCCGAAGCGGGCGATGTTGTCCCGGACCCACTGCAGGGCCAGCACGGCGTCGCGGATGCCGACGTTTGTATCGAACTGTTCAGCGCCGCCGAGGCCGCCGAGTTCCAGGAAGCCGAAGGCCCCGAGCCGGTAGTTGATCGAGACGACGACGACGTCGCGGGCCGCCAGCGACCGGCCGTCGTAGAGCGGTTGACTCGACGCGCCGAGCAGGTAGGCCCCGCCGTGCAGCCAGACCATGACCGGCTTGGCGGCCCCACCGGCCGGTGCACCGGAGGGTGCCCACACGTTGACGAAAAGGCAGTCCTCCGAGGAGCGGGTGCCGGTACCCAGCGGGACGGGGCTGTCGGGTTGCGGGCAGACCGCCCCGTAGAGGGTCGCGTCGGCGACCTCGGTCCACGGCTGGGGTGGCCGCGGGGCGCGCCACCGCAACTCGTCGACCGGCGGTGCGGCGTAGCGGACGCCCTTCCAGGCCGCGACGGTGCCGTCGTCGGTGCCCCGGACCGGGCCGTGCACGGTCTCGATGATCGGGTAACTACGCACGCCGGCTTTTGCCGCGGTCATCTGCTCACTCCTTTGCGGTCGACGCTCGAACGCCCATGTTACTCGCCGGTACGATACGGACCCGCTGGTCGCGACCGGTCTATCCTGTCCCCCGTGCGTAAATGGGCGCTGCTGTGCGCAGCGATCGCGACCGAGGTGACCGGAACGCTCGCATTGCGGGCATTCCAGGATCACGCCGGCTTCCTGGCCCTCGTGATCCCCGCCTACCTGGGCTCGTTCCTGCTGTTGGCGCTGGTGCTGCGCGCCGGCATGCCGGTGGGCGTGGCCTACGGCATCTGGGGTGCGTGCGGCACCGCGCTGACCGCGGTGCTGGCCACGGTGTTCTTCGCCGACCCGTTCACCGCGCCCATCGTGTTCGGCATCGGGCTGATTATCGCCGGGGTGCTGCTCATCGAGTTCGGCAGCCACCGCGCCCAAACCCAGCGCGCCGCGGTGTCGGCCTGATGTGGTGGGCCCTGGCCGGCGCGATCGGGGTCGAGGTGCTCGCCACCCTCGCGCTGCGCGCCTCCGACGGGCTGCGCAAGCGGTGGTGGGCGATCCCGGTGGTCCTCGGCTACGCCGCATCCTTCGCGCTGCTGTCGGTCTCGCTGTCGCTGGGCATGCCGGTGGGCGTGGCCTACGGCGTGTGGTCGGCCTGCGGGGTCGCCCTGGTCGCGCTGCTGGCCCGGGTGCTGTTCGCCGAGGTACTCACACCGATGATGGTCGCGGGCATCGGCCTGATCATCGCCGGCGTGCTGACCATCGAGCTATTCGGCGCGCTGGGCTGAGGTCGTCGACCGCAGCGTCGCGGCCAGCAGCGCGATCCCGATCCCGGCGGCGACGACCAGCAGCAGGCTGACCCGCAGGCCGAGCGCGTCGGCCAGCACCCCGACCACCGCCGGCGACAGCAGGAAGCCGAACCGCATCATCCAGCTCACGATGGTCAGCCCGGTGCCCGGACGCAGGCCCTCGATGTTGTCGGCGCCGTGGAAGGCCGCCGGGATCGCGGTGGCCACCCCCAGGCCCGCCAGCGCGAAGCCCAGGATGGTCATCGGCACGCTCGGCCACGCCAACGCAGCGCCCATGCCCGCGGCGATCAGCAGGCCGCCGGCGCGCACCACCGAGCGCTCGGAGAAGCGGTCGACCAGCCGGTCCCCGAGCAGCCGCCCGACGAACTGCAGACCGACCATGGCGATGAAACCGGTGGCCGCCACCGCGGCGGGCGCTCCGAAGTCCTCGCTCAGATACACCGCCGCCCAGGAACTTCCCGCGTCCTCGACAAACGCGCCGGCCAGCGCCAGGGCCGCCAGGGCGGCCACCGGGACCCAGACCGCCGCCGACCGGAGGGAGCCACGCACCCGCTCCGACGTCGGCTCCGCGGTGGGCTCGGGCCCGGCGGGCAACTGGCGGTAACACAGCAGGCACAGCGCCGCGACCACCGCCGCGGTGGCGCTCAGTTGCACCACCCGGTCGATGCCCAGCGCCATCGCCGCCGCGGCGATGCCGCCGCCGGCGACCGCGCCCACCGACCAGGTGGCGTGCAGGGAGTTGATGATCGAGCGGGAGTAGTCGCGCTGCACGATCAGCCCGGAGGCGTTCTGCGCCACGTCGGTGACGGCGTCGACCGCACCGGCGACGAACAGCGCCGCGGCGAACAACGCCGCCGAGGGGGCCGCCCCGGCCGCGACGGTCAGGGCC
>JAEWRC010000170.1 GCA_023460175.1 Actinomycetes bacterium | reverse complement strand
CGCAACGCCTGTCCGGGGTGGTGGCCGCGGCCTCGCGCAACCGGGACCGGCTGACCGCCGAGCGCGCTCAGCGCGCCGCCGCGCTGAGCGCCGCGCGCGAGGAAGTCGACGCGCTGAACACCCGGATCACGGCGCTGACCGACTCGCTGCATCGCGACGAGGTCGCCAAGGCGCAGGCCGCGCTGCGCATCGAACAGCTCGAGGAGCAGGTGCTCGAGCAGTTCGGGTTGGCCGCGGCGGATCTGGTCGCCGAGTACGGGCCCGAGGTGTCGCTGCCGCCGACCGAGCTGGAGCTGGCCGAATACGAGCAGGCCCGTGAGCGCGGCGAGCAGGTGATGGCCCCGGCGCCCATGCCGTACGACCGGCCCACCCAGGAACGCCGCGCCAAACGCGCCGAGCGCGAGCTCAAGGAGCTGGGCCGGGTCAACCCGCTGGCGCTCGAGGAGTTCGCCGCGCTCGAGGAGCGCTACAACTTCCTGTCCACCCAACTCGAGGACGTCAAGGCGGCCCGCAAGGATCTCCTGGACGTGGTCGAAGATGTCGACGCGCGGATCCTGCAGGTGTTCACCGAGGCCTACGCCGACGTCGAGCGGGAGTTCAGCCAGGTGTTCAGCTCGTTGTTCCCCGGCGGGGAGGGCCGGCTGCTGCTGACCGACCCGTCGGACATGCTCACCACCGGGGTCGAGGTGGAGGCCCGCCCGCCCGGCAAGAAGGTCAAGCGGCTCTCGCTGCTCTCCGGCGGCGAGAAATCGCTGACCGCGGTGGCGATGCTGGTCGCGATCTTCCGGGCCCGCCCGTCGCCGTTCTACGTCATGGACGAGGTGGAGGCCGCCCTCGACGACGTCAACCTGCGCCGGCTGATCGGGCTGTTCGAGCAGCTGCGGGAGAAATCCCAGCTGATCGTCATCACCCACCAGAAGCCGACCATGGAGGTCGCCGACGCGCTCTACGGCGTCACGATGCAGGGCGACGGCATCACCCAGGTGATCTCCCAGCGGCTGCGGGGCCAGGAGTTGGTGAGCAGCTAGCGGTTCGAGTCGGCCGGTGACAGCCGCGCCAGCTTGCGCACTGAGCGGCGGACGTCGGAGTCGAGCACCTTGGCCACCAGCCGGCCCACCGGGCCGGACAGCAGGCCCCCGCGCAGCTCCGCGACGAGATGGAACGTCGAGCCGGGCTGCCCGTCGGCGACGGTCATGTCCAGCTGGATCCGCACGCCGCCGCGGCCGTGGCCGTGCAGGGCGATGCGCCGGGGCTCCTCGTAGTGGGTCACCTCCCAGTGGATGACGTTGCGGAAGCCCTTCACCTTGATCAGTGAGGACACCGTGGTGCCCACCTCGATGGTGTCGGGCACCGGTCCGCGCCAGCCGCCGAAGATGGTCAGCCATTCATCGAAGCGCCGCAGGTCCGAGGCCAGCGCCCAGGCTGCGGCGGGGGTCAGGTTCGAGGATTCGGATACGTCGACCGTTGCCATGTGTGCCCGGGTACCCACTTCCCGCGCTCTTGCCGACCCGCGTGCACAATGGCCGGGTGTCGCAAGGTTTGTGGATCGCCGTAGCGGTCATCGCCGTCCTGGTCGTTGCCCTCCTCATCGTCGGCCTGGTGCGCTATCGGCGCAGCCGGATCAGCCTGCCGCCGGCCGAGGCTGACAAGCAGATCGACCGCTCGGGCGGTTACACCGCCGGCTCCGGGATCACGTTTAGCCGCAGTGAGGACCAGATCCCCGTCATCGGCGATGACGCCGAGATTCCCCGCGACGCGCCCAAGCGGACCATCTCCGAGGTGCAGCTGCCGGAACCGGAACCCGAGCCCGCGCCGGAACCCGAGCCGGAGCCCGCGCCCGCGCCTGAGCCGGAGCCCGAACCCGCGGTTGAGCTGGACACCATCGCGCCCGCCGAGGGGCGCCTGGACCGGCTGCGCGGCCGGCTGGCCAAGTCGCAGAACGCGCTGGGCAAGTCCGTGCTGGGCCTGCTCGGCGGCGGCGACCTGGACGAGGACTCCTGGCAGGACATCGAGGACACCCTGCTGATCGCCGACCTCGGGCCCACCGTGACCGCCGCGGTGATGGAACAGCTGCGCGCCAAACTGCTCTCCAGCGGGGCCCGCACCGGCGCGGATGCCCGCGCGGTGCTGCGCGAGGCACTGATCTCCCAGCTGCACCCCGAATACGACCGCTCCATCCGGGCGCTGCCGCACGACGCCGCGCCGTCGGTGCTGCTGGTCGTCGGCGTCAACGGCACCGGAAAGACCACCACCGTCGGCAAGCTGGCCCGCGTGCTCGTCGCCGACGGCCGCCGCGTGGTCCTCGGCGCCGCCGACACCTTCCGCGCCGCCGCGGCCGATCAGCTGCAGTCCTGGGCGTCGCGGGTGGGCGCCGAGGTGGTTCGCGGCCCCGAGGGCGCCGACCCGGCGTCGGTGGCCTTCGACGCCGTCGACAGGGGCATCGAGAACGGCGCCGACGTCGTCGTCATCGACACCGCCGGCCGGCTGCACACCAAGACCGGCCTGATGGACGAACTCGGCAAGGTCAAGCGGGTGGTCAGCAAGCGCGCCGTGGTCGACGAGGTGCTGCTGGTGCTCGACGCCACCATCGGTCAGAACGGGCTGCCGCAGGCCAAGGTCTTCGCCGAGGTCGTCGACATCACCGGCGTGGTGCTGACCAAGCTGGACGGCACCGCCAAGGGCGGCATCGTGTTCCGGGTGCAGCAGGAGCTGGGCGTGCCGGTGAAGCTGGTGGGCCTGGGCGAGGGGCCCGACGACCTCGCGCCGTTCGAACCGGGAGCGTTCGTCGACGCGCTGTTGGGCTGACTCACAGCGCGCCGAAAGTGCTTGTCGGCCGGGTGAAACATGAGTGTAACGACGTCCGGAAATCCGTTCACAAGCAAGAAACACAACAGAATCACCGGTGAAACCGCGACTGAGGAACCTTCTCAGCGAGGCCGTTAAGTCGGCGTACTTCGCGAGGAGGTTCACCCAAGTGCTCTTAGCCTTACCAGATGAAGCGTTCGCGCCGTTCGGGCCGGACGGCTTGAGCGCCGGCGACACAGCGTGGGTTCTGACCGCCGCTGCCCTGGTGCTGTTCATGACGCCCGGGCTGGCGTTCTTCTACGGCGGTCTGTCCCGACAGAAGTCCGTGCTGAACATGATGATGATGTCGTTCGGGTCGATCGGCCTGGTCAGCGTCATCTACGTGCTGTGGGGATACTCGATGTCGTTCTCCTCGGCGCACACCGGCGAGGGCGACATCCTCGGCATCTTCGACAATCCCTTCTCGCTGTTCGGCGTCAGCCAACTGCTCGAGACCCGGGTGATCGACGGTGCCGACACCTTCGTGCTCGGCGGCTTCGGCACCGTCCCCGCCATTGTCTGGGTGGGCTTCCAGCTGACCTTCGCGGTCATCACCGTCGCGCTGATCAGCGGCGCGGTCGCCGAGCGGATGAAGTTCGGCACCTGGCTGGTGTTCGGCGGCATCTGGGTGACCCTGGTGTATTTCCCGCTGGCCCACATGGTTTGGGGCGGTGGCCTGCTGTCCGGGGCCGAGAACAGTGTCGCCGCATGGCTGTTCGGCACCAGCACCGCCGAGGACGGCTCGGTGTCGGCCACCGTGGCGCCCATCGACTTCGCCGGCGGCACCGTGGTGCACATCAACGCCGGCGTGGCCGCGCTGGTCCTGGCCATCCTGCTGGGCAAGCGGACCAGCTTCGGCAAGTCCACCTTCCGACCGCACAACATCCCGTTCGTGATGCTCGGCGCGGCCATCCTCTGGTTCGGGTGGTTCGGCTTCAACGTCGGCTCCGAGGGGGCCGCGGACATGATCGCCGGGCAGGTGTGGGTGAACACCACCGCCGCGACCGCCGCCGCGATGCTGGGCTGGCTGCTGGTGGAGCGCCTGCGCGACGGCCACGCCACCAGCGTGGGTGCCGCCTCGGGCATCGTGGCGGGCCTGGTGGCCATCACCCCGGCCTGCGGCGCGCTGTCGCCGATCGGGTCGCTGATCCTCGGCGGGGTGGCCGGTGCGCTGTCCTCGCTGGCCATCGCGCTGAAATACAAGCTCGGTTACGACGATTCGCTCGACGTGGTGGGCGTGCACCTGGTCTCCGGCCTGTGGGGCACCATCGGTATCGGGTTCCTGGCGCTGGACACCGGCCTGTTCTACGGCGGCGGAATCCAGCAACTCTTGGTCCAGTTCGTCATCGCCGCGATCGCCGTCGTGTTTACTGCGATCATGACCACCATCATCGCCTTCATGGTCAAGCCGCTGGGTTGGCGCATCAGCAAAGAGGATGAGCACACCGGCATCGACGAGACCGTGCATGCGGAAACCGCTTATGAGCTCGTCTGATCGGGGAGAATCGACTGTGTCTGAGAAGGGATCGACGAAATGAAGCTGATCACCGCGATCGTCAAGCCGTTCACGCTCGAGGATGTGAAGACCGGGCTGGAGCAGACGGGAATTCTCGGCATGACCGTCAGCGAGGTGCAGGGCTACGGCCGCCAGAAGGGCCACACCGAGGTCTACCGCGGCGCCGAGTACTCCGTGGACTTCGTGCCCAAGGTGCGGGTGGAGGTCGTCGTCGACGACTCGGCCGTCGACAAGGTCGTGGACGTCATCGTGCAGGCCGCGCGCACCGGCAAGATCGGCGACGGCAAGGTGTGGGTGAGCCAGGTCGACACGGTGGTACGCGTGCGCACCGGCGAGCGAGGCAGCGACGCCCTTTGACGCACAACGGTTTCTGACCCACGGCTGGACAGATGAATAGTCAACAACCCGATCCCGCCCCCCGGGCCACCCCATGGGAGGCCCCCGCGGCGGGCGCGTCCAAGCCGGCGACCGACCTGGCCACCGCGGTCAAGCATCTGCTCGCCGGCGCGGGCCGTCACCTCGATGCCGCCGGCCTGCGGCAGGCGCTGCTCGAACTGCACGAGTTCTGGCTCACCAGCAAGGCCACCGAGATCGGCATCACCCCGACCAGCGGGTTCGCCATCGTGGCCACCGGCGGGCTGGGCCGTGGTGAGCTGGTCCCGTTCTCCGACCTGGATCTGATGCTGCTGCACGACAACATGCCCGCCGAGACGGTGTCGCAGGTCGCCGAGCTGCTCTGGTACCCGTTGTGGGACGCCAACATTCGGCTCGACCACAGCGTGCGCACGGTGCCCGAGGCGCTGCAGGTGGCCAACTCCGACATCTCGGCCGGCCTGGCCATGCTCGAGGCCCGGCACATCGCCGGCGACGCGGAACTGTCGACGCTGCTGGTCGGCGGGGCGCGGCGGCAGTGGCGCACCGGGATCGCCGGGCGCTTCGCCGAACTGGCCGAGCACACCCGCGAGCGGTGGCAGCGCAGCGGCGAGATCGCCCACCGGGCCGAGCCGGACCTCAAGTGCGGTCGCGGCGGGCTGCGCGACGTGCAACTGCTCAACGCACTGGCCATCGCGCAGCTGGCCGACGTCTACCCGAGCCGGCTGCTGGCCTCCCCGATGGGCACCCTCGGCGACGCCCACGGCGCGCTGCTGGACGTGCGCACCGAATTGCACCGCGTCTCCGGGCGGGGCCGCGACCTGCTGCTGGCCCAGCACGCCGACGAGATCGGCGCCGCACTGCACATCGGCGACCGCTTCGACCTGGCCCGCCGACTCTCGGACGCGGCCCGCACCATCGGCTACTACGTGGACTCCGGGCTGCGCACCGCCGGAAACGCGCTGCCCAAGCGGGGATTCGCGGCCCTGCGGCGCCCGATCCGCCGGCCGCTCGACGAAGGGGTCATCGAGTACAACGGCGAGGTCATCCTGTCCCGCGACGCCCGCCCGGAGCGCGATCCGGGCCTGATCCTGCGGGTGGCGGCTGCCTCGGCCGGCACCGGCCTGCCGATGTCGGCGGCCACCCTGAGCCGGCTGGCCGCCTCGGCCCCGGAGTTGCACGCGCCGTGGCCGCCGCAGGCGCTCAAGGATCTGCTGGTGCTGCTGGCCGCCGGCCCGTCGGTGATCGCCACCGTCGAGGCGCTGGACCGCACCGGCCTGTGGGGCCGGCTCTTCCCGGAATGGGGCGCCATCCGCGACCTGCCGCCCCGCGACATCGTCCACATCTGGACCGTCGATCGGCACCTGATCGAAACCGTCTCCCGGGCAAGTGCTTTCACCACCCGAGTGTCGCGTCCGGACCTTTTGATGCTCGGCGCGCTGTGCCACGACATCGGCAAGGGCCGCGGTGGTGACCACAGCGTCATCGGCGCCGAACTGGCCAACCAGATCGGCACCCGGCTGGGGCTGTGGCCGTCCGATGTCGACACGCTGTCGGCGATGGTGCGCTACCACCTGCTGCTGGCCGGCACCGCCACCCGCAAGGATCTGCAGGACCCCGAGACCATCGCCACGGTCGTCGAGAAGCTCGACGGCGACCCGGTGCTGCTGGAACTGCTGCACTCGCTGGCCGAGGCGGATTCGCTGGCCACCGGCCCCGGCGTGTGGGGCGACTGGAAGGCCTCGCTGATCGGCGACCTGGTGTGGCGCTGCCGCCTGGCGATGGCCGGCGAAGCGTTGCCGCACGCCGATGCGGTTTCCCCGGAGCACCTTGCGCTGGCGGCCGAGGTCGGCGGCGTGCACGTCGGCCTGGCGCCGGGGGAGACCCCGCGCACGTTCGTCGTGACGATGATCGCCCCGGATCAACGCGGCCTGCTGTCCAAGGCGGCCGGGGTGCTGGCGCTGCATTCGTTGCGGGTGTACTCGGCCTCGGTGAACAGCCACGAGGGTTCGGCCATCAACTCGTTCGTGGTGGCGCCGCACTTCGGCGACCCGCCGAGCGTCGGGCTGCTGCGTCAACAGCTGGTCCTGGCGCTGGACGGGCAGTTGGACGTCATCGCCGCCCTGGCGCGCCGCGACGCCGAACACCCGGCCCTGGGTGCGCGCGGGCGCGTCGGGACGTTCCGCCCGGGCGTGCCGATCAACCCGCCGGCGGCCCCGGCCCGGATCCTGTGGCATCCCGGCGGCGCACCCGACCGGCTGACGGTCGAGGTGCGCAGCACCGACCGGGCCGGGATGCTGGCCACCCTGGCCGCCGTCCTCGAACGCGCCGGCATCGACATCGCCTGGGCACGGGTGACCACGCTGGGATCGTCGGTGGTGGACGTGTTCGGGCTCGTCGGCCCCGATCTGTCCGATAAGCGGCAGCGGTTGGAACACGAGTTGTATGCGGCGCTGCCCGGGGTGAGCCCGCCGCGTGCGCCCTGAAGGCGGCCGCGGTGAACCGCTAGGCTTGCCCCGTGTTTGAATCCCTGTCCGACCGGTTGACCGGCGCACTGACGGGCCTGCGCGGCAAGGGCCGGCTCACCGACGCCGACATCGACGCGACCGCCCGCGAGATCCGCCTGGCGCTGCTCGAAGCCGACGTGTCGCTGCCCGTGGTCCGCGGGTTCATCGGGCGCATCAAGGAACGCTCCCGCGGCGCCGAGGTCTCCGAGGCCCTCAACCCGGCCCAGCAGGTCGTCAAGATCGTCAACGAGGAGCTCATCGGCATCCTCGGCGGCGAGACCCGTCCGCTGGTCTTCGCCAAGACACCGCCGACCGTGATCATGCTGGCCGGCCTGCAGGGCGCCGGTAAGACCACGCTGGCCGGCAAGCTCGCCAAGTGGCTGCGCGGCAAGGGACACACCCCGCTGCTGGTGGCCTGCGACCTGCAACGCCCCGGCGCGGTCAGCCAGCTCCAGATCGTCGGCGAACGGGCCGGCGTCAGCGTGTTCGCGCCGCACCCGGGCACCGCCGCCGACGCCGTCGACACCGCGGGCTCCGGGCCCGGCGACCCGGTGGCCGTCGCGGCCGCCGGTCTGGCCGAGGCCAAGGCCAAGCACTTCGACGTGATGATCGTCGACACCGCGGGCCGCCTCGGCATCGACGACGTGCTGATGGCCCAGGCCGCGGCCATCCGCGACGCGGTGTCGCCGGACGAGACGCTGTTCGTCCTCGACGCGATGATCGGTCAGGACGCCGTGGCCACCGCCGAGGCGTTCGGCTCCGGCGTCGGCTTCACCGGCGTGGTGCTGACCAAGCTCGACGGCGACGCCCGCGGCGGTGCGGCGCTGTCGGTGCGTGAGGTCACCGGCGTGCCGATCCTCTTCGCCTCCACCGGCGAGAAGCTCGAGGACTTCGACGTCTTCCATCCCGACCGGATGGCCGGGCGCATCCTCGGCATGGGCGACGTGCTGAGCTTGATCGAGCAGGCCGAGCAGGTCTTCGACGCGCAGAAGGCCGAGGAGGCCGCCGCCAAGATCGGCTCGGGGGAGCTGACGCTGGAGGACTTCCTCGAGCAGATGCTGGCGATCCGGCAGATGGGCCCCATCGGCAACCTGCTGGGCATGCTGCCCGGTGCCGGGCAGATGAAGGACGCCCTGGCCGCCGTCGACGACCGGCAGCTGGACCGGCTGCAGGCCATCATCCGCGGCATGACGCCGGCCGAGCGCGCCGACCCGAAGATCATCAACGCCTCGCGCCGGCTGCGCATCGCCAACGGCTCCGGGGTCGCGGTGTCCGAGGTCAACCAGCTGGTGGACCGGTTCTTCGAGGCCCGCAAGATGATGTCCTCGATGGCCGGCCAGTTCGGCATGCCGGGGCTGAACCGAAAGTCCAAGAACCGCAAGGGCGGCAAGAACGCCAAGGGCAAGAAGGGCCGGAAGAAGGCGGGCCCGACGCAGCCGCGCAATCCGCTGGGCGCCGTGCCGGGTGGGTTCCCGGACCTGTCGAAGCTGCCGCCCGGCCTCGATGAGCTGCCCCCCGGCCTGGCGGACTTCGACCTGTCCAAGCTGAAATTCCCGGGACAGAAGTAGTGCGGCTGCACGTACGCGGCATCGGGCTGCCCGATGCGGAACCCGTGGACTGGTGGATCGCCGACGGCGTGCTGTCCGCCGAACCGCTGTCCGACGCGCAGACCGTGTTCACCGACGGCTGGATCATCCCCGGCCTGGTCGACGCGCACTGCCACGTCGGCCTGGCCCCGCAGGGCGCGACCGACCTCGAGGAGGCCGCGGCCCAGGCCGAGACCGAACGCGACGCCGGCGCGCTGCTGCTGCGCGACGCCGGGTCGCCGGTGGACACCCGCGGCTTCGACGACCGCGAGGACCTGCCGCGCATCATCCGCGCCGGCCGGCACCTGGCCCGGCCCAAGCGCTACATCCCCAACCTGCCGATCGACATCGAGGACGAATCGCAGCTGCCGCAGTACGTGGCCGAGCAGGCCCGCTTCGGCGACGGCTGGGTCAAGCTGGTGGGGGACTGGATCGACCGCGGTGTCGGCGATCTGGCGCCGCTGTGGTCCGACGACGTGCTGGTCGCCGCGATCGAGGCCGCGCACGCCCACGGGGCGCGGGTGACCGCGCACGTGTTCGGCGAGGACGCGCTGCCCGGTCTGATCAAGGCCGGCATCGACTGCATCGAACACGGCACCGGCATCACCGAGGACACCATCGAGCTGATGCTCGAGCACGGCACCGCCCTGGTCCCGACCCTGATCAACATCGAGAACTTCCCCGGGATTGCCGCCGCGGCAACGAAATACCCCACCTACGCCAAGCACATGCAGGATCTCTACGGGTCCTGCCGGGACCGGGTGGGTGCGGCCCGCGAGGCCGGGGTCTCGATCTACGCGGGCACCGACGCCGGCGGCATGATCGCCCACGGCCGCATCGCCGACGAGGTCGACGCGCTCACCCGGATCGGGATGAGCGCCCACGACGCCCTCGGCGCCGCGTCCTGGGCGGCCCGGGACTGGCTGGGCCGGCCCGGACTGGCGCACGGCGCACCCGCGGACCTGGTCTGCTACGCGGCCGACCCGCGTCAGCCCGGCGTGCTGGGCAATCCCGATCTGGTGATCCTGCGGGGTCGGGTCTTCCAGTAGCGCCCCGGTGTCTAGCGGGGCTGCGCAAAACCCCAGTCCAGCAACGCCGTTGCCTGACCGTATTGGCTGCCATTGCCCTTGAGTTGGGCGACGATCAGGCGGCGTCCGTCACGTTGGGCGGCGGTGACGAACGTGTGGCCGGCCAGATTGGTGAATCCGGTCTTGCCGCCGAGGTTTCCGGGATAGGTGCGCAGCAGTTCATTCTGGTTGGTGATCTGCTTGAAGCCGGTGCGCGACGGGAACTGCGCCGTGCTCTGCCGCATGATCTGGGCGATCACCGGATAAGCCAGGGCGCGGCGCATCAGGATGGCCAGATCGTGGGCCGTGGTGATGGATTCCCAACCGGGGCCGTCCAACCCGGACGGCGACATCGCCCGGGTGTTACGGGCGCCGAGGCTGTGTGCCTTGGCTGTCATCCGGGCGATCGCCGCGCGGTAGCCGCCGAGCATGTCGCCGAGCAGGTTCGCCGCGTCGTTGCCGGAGACCATCAGCAGACCGTCCAGCAATTGGCGAGTGGTATAGACCTGACCGGGAACCACGCCGGCACAGGAACATTCGACTCTCGCGTGGTTGGCGTTCGCACGCACCGCGGCGGCCGGTGACAGGTGATCGAGCACCACCATGGCCAGCAGCACCTTGATGGTGCTGGCCGGAGCGAAGTGGGTGTAGGGATTCTTGGAGGCCAGGATGTGACCGGTGTCCATGTCGGCCACCAGCCACGCCTTCGCCGAACCATCGGGCGCGGCGAGCGCCGCGCCGGGAGGTGCGGTCGCAGCATGGGGTGCCACCGTGCCCGCGATCAGCAGCAGCACAGAGGTCAGCAGCGTGACCGCCCGCCAACGCGGTCTTCGCACAGGCACGAGGGCCGAGCGTATTCGGTCAGGGTCTCCCGACGGCCCCGATGCGGTCTCGAACCGGTTGCGGCCTCAGAGCATCCCGACGTCGGCACCGCGGTCCAGACCGAAGCCCCAGTCCAGCAGCGTCGAGGCCTGATCCCAGTACGTCGGCCCGCCCTCGCGGACCAACCCGTACATCAGGACCACCACCAGCCGGCGGCCGTCGCGGGCCGCGGCGCCGACGTAGGTCTTGCGGGCCAGGTCGGTGTAGCCGGTCTTGCCGGCCAGCATGCCGGGGTAGCGGGCCAGCATCTCGTTCTGGTTGACCAGCACCCGCTGGCCGGTCTTGGTGGGGAACACCGCGGTCGGTTGGCCCGCGATCTCGAGGAACGTCGGATTGCCCAGCGCGGAGCGGAAGATCACCGCCAGATCGTGCGGGGTGGACCACATGTCGATCCCGGGCCCGTCGATGCCCGACACGCTGCCGGCGTTGGTGCCGTACGCGCCGGCGAGGGCGGCCTTGGCGTTCATCTTGGCCAGCGCGGCCTCGGTGCCGCCGACCATCCGGGCCAGGGTGTTGGCCGCGTCGTTGCCCGAGGCCAGCAGCAGTCCGTCGAGCAACTGGCGGGCGGTGTAGGTCTGGCCGGGTGCGACGCCGGCGCAGTTGCACTCCACCAAGGTGTCGGCCTCGATGGCCTCGATGGTCGCGTCCAGCGGGACCTCGTCGAGCACCACCTGGGCCAGCAGCACCTTGATGGTGCTGGCGGGGGCGTAGTGCTGGTTCTCGTTGCGGCCGGCGAGCACCTGGCCGCTGTCGAGGTCGGCGACGATCCAGGCCTGCGCGGGACCGGCCGGGATCGGGGCCGAGCCCGCGGGCTGGATGTCGGCACCGGCCGACGGCGCAGCGACGGGGGAGAACAGCAGCATCAGGGCCAGGCCGAGGGCGAGTCTGCGCATGGGCGTCGAGCTTAACCTCAGTACACGTCGCGCACGTAGCGATGATCCTTGATCAGCTGATTGACGTAGGCGTGGGCGGCGTCGGCGTCCAGGCCGCCGCCGGTGGCCACGACCTCGTGCAGGGTCTTGTCGACATCGCGGGCCATCCGGTCGGCGTTGCCGCAGACGTAGAAGTAGGCGCCGTCCTGCAGCCATGACCACAGCTCGCCCGCCTGCTCGCGCATCCGGTGCTGCACGTAACACTTTGTCGCCCCGGCGTTCCCGTCGCGGGAGAACGCGAGGTCCAGCCGCGTGAGGTGGCCGGAGTCGACGAAGCCCTCCAGTTCCTCGCCGTACAGGTAGTGCGTCGCGCGGCGGCGATCGCCGAAGAACAACCACGACTTGCCCGCGGCGCCGAGGGTCTGCCGTTCCTGCAGGAACCCGCGGAACGGGGCGATCCCGGTGCCGGGGCCGACCATGATGATCGGCACGTCGGGCGCGGGCAGCCGGAACGCGGTGTTGGGCCGCAGGTGCACCCGCACCGAGTCGCAGCGCCGCGCCAGATAGGTCGAGGCGACCCCGCCGTGGCGACGGGTCGGGCGGGTGTACTCGACGGTCGCCACCGTCAGGTGCACCCGGCCCGGGTGGGCCAGGGGGCTCGACGAGATCGAGTAGTCCCGGAACTGCAGGGGCCGCAGCGTCTCGACCACCTCGTCGACACCCAGGTCGGCCAGCTCCAGTAGGTCCAGCACGTCGCGACCGTAGAGCCAGGCGCTCTGCTGCTCGGGATCGGCGTTGAGCGCGGCCGCGGCCGCGGGGTCGCGGGTGCGGGCCCCGACCAGGGCCTGCAGGGCCCGCGACGGGATGCGGATCTCCAGGTGTTCGGCCAGCAGCGTGCCCAGCGGCAGGTCGTGGCCGTCCACGGCGTGGTCGGGGCCGACGCCCAGGGCGGCCAGCAGCGCCTCGACCAGCCGCGGGTCGTTAACGGGGTGCACGGCCACCGAGTCCCCGGCCGCGTAGCTGATGCCGGAGTCGGCCAGGTCGATCTCGAAGTGCCGGACCTCCTTGTCCGCACCCGGGGCCGACAGCAGCCGGTTGACGGCCAGCGTCGCCGCATAGGGATTGTTGCGATCCCAGGGCGACTTATCCGGTGCCGGTTTCTCGGGCGCGGCAACGGTTTCCGCGTTGACGGTGACCGACGCGGCCGGACGCTCGTTGTGCAAAGCCACGATGATCTTGGTGGTGTCGGCGATCCAGGTCCCGGACTCCGGTTCGTAGTGGCCGTCGATCTCGTAGCGGTCGGCCAGTCGGGTCGCGCCGAGCGCCTCGAGGCGGTCGTCGAGCAATCGCCCGGCGTTGCAGAACAATTCGTAGCCGCTGTCGCCGAGGGCCAGCACCGCGAAGCTCAGATGCTCGAGGCGGGCGGCGCCCGGGGCGCTCAACTCCTCCCAGAACAGGGTCGCGTTGTCGGGGAACTCGCCGTCGCCGAAGGTCGAGACCACCACCACCAAGTGCGTCGCGGTCTGCAGGTCGGCCAGGGCGACCTGATTGAGTTCGATCTCCTCGGCCGCGATGCCGATCGCCGTGGTGGCCTCGGCGAATTGCATGGCGACGTATTCGGCGCTGCCCATGTCACTGCCGTAGGCGACGAGCAGCGAAAAGTCGGAAGATTCAGACACGGGGCCCTCCAGCCAGCCAGATAGTTAGGGTGACCTTAGTTAGGCGACGCCGCGATGTGGGGGCTACGGGGTGTCCGTCCGTGTTGAATGGGGGCGTGCTGAGTTTGGCAGAGATCTCCGACCGCCTCGAGATCCAGCAGTTGCTGGTCGACTACGCCTCGGCGATCGACCAGCGCCGCTTCGACGACCTGGACCGGGTGTTCACCCCGGACGCCTACATCGATTACCGGGTCTCCGGCGGCATCGACGGGCACTATCCGGAGGTCAAGGCGTGGCTCGGTGAGGTGCTGCCGAACTTCCCGGCCTACTCGCACATGCTGGGCAACTTCGATATTCGCGTGGACGGCGACATTGCCACCGCGCGCACCATCTGCTTCAACCCGTTGGTGTTCGACGAGACCAGCAAGCAGGTGCTCTTCGTCGGGATCTGGTACTGCGACGAGTTGCTCCGCACCGCCGACGGGTGGCGCCTGACCCGTCGGGTCGAGGAGAAGTGCTTCGACAAGCTGCTGTGATTTCCGCTCGGGCGGGCCGTTCTGGCACAATGGTCCGCTGTCTGCCCCGCGGCTTCCTCAGAAGGATGCGCCGCGCGGCGTCACACACGCGAGGCAAAACCGGATCGGGCAACCCGCCCGCATCGCTGAATTGCAGCGTGGCAATCGTAGGAGAAAAGACTTCACCATGGCTGTCAAGATCAAGCTCACCCGGCTCGGGAAGATCCGCAATCCGCAGTACCGCATCACGGTCGCCGATGCGCGCACCCGCCGCGACGGACGTTCCATCGAGGTCATCGGCCGGTACCACCCGAAGGAAGAGCCCAGCCTGATCGAGATCAACTCGGAGCGCGTGCAGTACTGGCTGGGCGTCGGCGCGCAGCCCACCGAGCCCGTGTTGGCACTGCTGAAGATCACCGGTGACTGGCAGAAGTTCAAGGGCCTGCCGGGCGCCGAGGGCACCCTGAAGGTCAAGGAGCCCAAGCCCAGCAAGCTGGACCTGTTCAACGCCGCGCTGGCCGAGGCCGACGGTGCCCCCAGCGGCGAGGCCACCACGCTGAAGAAGAAGAAGGCTCCGGCCAAGAAGGCCGACGAGAAGGCCGAAGACAAGGCCGACGAGACTGCTGAGGCCGAGAAGGCCGAGAAGGCCGAGACCGCCACCGAGGCGCCCGCAGAATGAGCACGGTCGTCGTCGACGCCGTCGAGCACCTGGTGCGCGGAATCGTCGACAACCCCGAGGACGTTCGCGTCGACATGGTCACCTCCCGCCGTGGTCGCACCGTTGAGGTGCATGTCCACCCCGACGACCTCGGCAAGGTGATCGGCCGGGGCGGACGCACCGCGACCGCCCTGCGCACCCTGGTCGCCGGAATCGGCGGTCGCGGTATCCGCGTCGACGTGGTGGACACCGACCAGTAGGTCCGTGGTGCTCTCGTGGAGCTGGTAGTCGGTCGGGTCGCCAAGGCCCACGGCATCACCGGTGAGGTTGTCGTCGACATCCGCACCGATGATCCGGAGGTCCGGTTCGCGCCCGGAAACACGCTGCGCGCCAAGGCCTCTCGTGGTGCCCCGGCCGGCAGCTACACCGTCGAATCGGCGCGCACCCACGGCAACCGATTGCTGGTCCGCCTCGCCGGCGTGGCCGACCGCAACGCCGCCGAGGCGCTGCGCGGCACCCTGTTCGTGGTGGACTCCGCGGACCTGCCGCCCCCCGAGGATCCCGAGGAGTTCTACGACCACCAGTTGGAGAACCTCGCGGTCCGCACGGTCGACGGGGTGGCGGTCGGCACCGTCACGGAGGTGCTGCACACCGCCGGCGGCGAGTTGCTCAGCGTGAAGACCCCGGACGGGGCCGAGATCCTGGTGCCGTTCGTCACCGCGATCGTGCCCACGGTGTCCCTGGCCGACGGTGTCATCGAGATCGACCCGCCAGACGGTCTGCTGGACCTGGAGTAGCGGGCCGCCATGCGTATCGACGTCATCACCATCTTCCCGGACTATCTGTTGCCGCTGCGACAGGCGTTACCGGGCAAGGCGATCGAGGCCGGCATCGTCAACCTCGGCGTGCACGATCTCCGGCGCTGGACCCACGACGTGCACCGCTCGGTCGACGACTCGCCCTACGGCGGCGGGCCGGGCATGGTGATGAAGGCCCCGGTCTGGGGCCCGGCCCTCGACGAGATCTGTTCGCAGGACTCCGTTCTGGTGGTGCCGACACCCGCCGGCAAGCTGTTCGACCAGGCCACCGCGGCGCGGTTCAGCACCGAGGAGCACCTGGTCTTCGCGTGCGGGCGCTACGAGGGCATCGACCAACGGGTGGCCGAGGACGCCGCGCGCCGGATGCGCGTCGAGGAACTCTCGATCGGCGACTATGTGCTGGCCGGGGGAGAATCGGCGGCACTGGTGATGATCGAAGCCGTGGTGCGGCTGCTGCCCGACGTGCTGGGCAATCCCGCCTCACACCAAGAGGATTCGCACTCCGACGGCCTGCTCGAGGGGCCGAGCTACACCCGCCCGCCGAGCTGGCGCGGCCTGGACGTGCCGGAGATCCTGCTCTCCGGCGATCACGCGAAGATCGCGGCCTGGCGCCACGAACAGTCGCTGCGGCGCACTCGCGAACGGCGCCCGGACCTGCTGGATTGAGCCGCGCTCAGAGCCGGCCGGTGGGGAAGATGGTCCGGATGGCCTCGGTGATGGTGTTGCGCGCGGTGGTGTCGTCGGTGGGCTGCAGCGCGTAGATCGCCAGCACGTAGCGGCGGTCGGCGCCGACGATGCCGCTGGACAGGTGCATCCAGTCGGGGCCGATGCAGCACATCCAACCCTGTTTGACCGCAACGGGTTCGCCCGGCAGGCCGTCGGGAATGCCGAACCGCTGCGGATAGCCGTCGATGCCGTTCGGCGTCGACTGGGCCAGGTTGGTGAGGATGATGTTGGCGCGTTCGGGCGGCAGCCCGCCGGAGCCGTCGAGCAGCTTGTCGTAGAAGCGCACCAGGTCCTCGGTGGTGCTCACGGTGTTCCACCAGCGGCCGTTGCTCGGCGGCGCGGTCGCGGTCAGTCCGTAGCGCGCGGCGACCCGGTCGATGATCTCCTCGCCGCCGCCGCGGTTCCAGAACTCCTCGGCCGCGTTGTCGTCGGAGGAGCGCAGCATGACGTCCAGCGATTCGCGGTCGGCCGCCGACAGGTCGGGCTCGCGCAGCAACAGGTCATCGGCGATGAACAGCTTGACCACCGACGCGGTGGCCAGCCCGGGTGGCCCGGCGGCGACCTGCCGGCCGGTCTGGCGGTCGAGCATCCGGAACGAGATGTCGGCGCCCTTGTCGGCGGCCTCCGCCACGGCCCGCTCCGCGCGCACCGCCAGATCGTCGAACGAGGCGGCGGCCGCGGTGGGCGGTGCCAGGGGTGTCGCGTCGACGGGGGCGGCGGGGACCGCGGTCACGCCGGGTCCCTCGGGCTGGTGGCCCGGATTGCCGTAAACCCGGGCCTCGCAACCTGCGCAGGTGGCCAGCAGTACCGCGATCGTCACAGTCGCGACAGCGCGCCGCATCGTGGGCATCTCCTCACCGGAACTCGGGCCGCGTAATGTCGTCATAATGGCGTGGTCGCCCGCGTTTTCACCCTAATCCGCGCGGACCCGACGCGCGCAGCCGGAGGCGATTTCACTCCAGTGGGTCTGATCTGGCACAATTGAGCAGTTGTCCGCGCCTGCTGGTGTCTGCATCGGCGGCGCGAGAACCATGTGAGAACGTAATTTAGCCCGAACATCGGCTCGGCAACCGCATCGCTCCCACGAGCGGACGGTGCTGCAATGAGCCGCTACCGCAAGGAAGAGTCACCGATGAACACGCTGGACTTCGTCGACCAGGCGTCGCTGCGCGACGACATCCCGGCCTTCGGCGCCGGCGACACCGTGAACGTGCACGTGAAGGTCATCGAGGGCACCAAGGAACGTATCCAGGTCTTCAAGGGCGTCGTCATCCGCCGCCAGGGCGGCGGTGTCCGCGAGACGTTCACCGTCCGCAAGGAGAGCTACGGCGTCGGTGTCGAGCGCACCTTCCCGATCCACTCGCCCAACGTCGACCGCATCGAGGTGCTGACCCGCGGCGACGTCCGGCGCGCCAAGCTGTACTACCTGCGCGAACTGCGTGGCAAGAAGGCCAAGATCAAGGAGAAGCGCTGATCTTGCGCGACCCGCGCGCGCTGCGCTGCGCGGTCGCGTTCGGCCCCTGGCTACGCTGATCCCGTGACCGATACCGAGGACTCGGCCGAATCTGCACGGCAGACCCCGCCCCCCTCCGAGGGTGGCAACGAGGACGGCAGCGCGGCGAAGACCAAGAAGCACTCCGCGCTCCGCGAAGCCGCGATCCTGGTGGTGATTGCGCTCGTTCTCTACTACGTGATGCTGACGTTCATCGCGCGGCCGTACCTGATTCCCTCGGAGTCGATGGAGCCCACGCTGCACGGGTGCCCGGGGTGCGTCGGCGACCGGATCATGGTCGAGAAGCTGTCCTACCGGTTCACCGAACCGGGTCCCGGCGACGTGGTGGTCTTCAAGGGCCCGCCGTCGTGGAACGTCGGCTACAAGTCGATCCGCTCGGACAACACCGCGATCCGCTGGGTGCAGGACGCGCTGTCGGTCATCGGTTTCGTCCCGCCCGACCAGAACGACCTGGTGAAGCGGATCATCGCCGTCGGCGGACAAACCGTGCAGTGCCGCGCCGAGACCGGTCTGACCGTCGACGACAAGCCGCTGCACGAGCCGTACCTGGATCCCGAGACCATGAACGCCGACCCGGCGATCTACCCGTGCCTGGGCAACGAGTTCGGTCCGGTGACGGTGCCGGCCGAGCGGCTGTGGGTGATGGGGGACAACCGGACGCATTCGGCGGATTCGCGCGCCCACTGCACCAGCACACCCGAGGACGCCCAGGAGGGGCTGATCTGCACGGGTGATCCGATGAACGGCACCATCCCGGTGGAGAACGTCATCGGTAAGGCGCAGTTCATCGCCTGGCCGCCGTCGCGGTGGGGCGGGGTGAACACGGTCAACCCGCAGCAAGGCGGTTAGGTGTGACCACCGTGTGGCCGCCGCGGGCGATCATCCGAAAATCCTCCGGGATGCGCACCCTCGAATCCGCGCTGTACCGCAGCGGGCTGGGGCCGGTGGCCGGGGTCGACGAGGTGGGTCGCGGCGCGTGCGCCGGTCCGCTGGTGGTGGCCGCCTGCGTGCTGGGCCCCAACCGGCGGGAGAGCCTGTCGCTGCTCGACGACTCCAAGCGCCTCACCGAGAAGCAGCGCGAACAGCTGTTCCCGCTGATCTGCCGGTACGCCTTGGCATTTCACATCGTCTTCATCGACTCCACCGAGGTGGACCGGCGCGGCGTGCACGTGGCCAACATCGAGGGGATGCGGCGCGCGGTGGCCGGGCTCACGGTGCGGCCCGGCTACGTACTCTCCGACGGCTTCCGGGTGCCCGGCCTACCGGTGCCGTCGCTGCCGGTGATCGGCGGGGACGGTGCGGCGGCCTGCATCGCCGCGGCCAGCGTGCTGGCCAAGGTCAGCCGGGACCGGTTGATGGTCGAGATGGATGCCACCCATCCCGGCTATGGTTTCGCCGAGCACAAGGGCTACAGCACCCCCGGCCACAGCGCGGCGCTGGCCGAGCTGGGCCCCAGCCGTGCGCACCGGTATTCGTTCATCAACGTGCGCCGGCTGGCCGTACCGTGCGAGCCTGGGAACATCGATCGAACACGAGAAGGACTGCGAAACAGATGAGTGCTGAAGATCTCGAGAAGTACGAGACCGAGATGGAGCTCTCGCTGTACCGCGAGTACAAGGACATCGTCGGGCAATTCAGCTACGTCGTGGAGACCGAGCGGCGGTTCTACCTGGCCAACAGCGTCGAGTTGATCCCGCGCAACGCCGACGGCGAGGTGTACTTCGAGCTGCGCCTGGCCGACGCCTGGGTGTGGGACATGTACCGGCCGGCCCGCTTCGTCAAACAGGTCCGCGTGATCACGTTCAAGGACGTCAACATCGAAGAGGTCGAGAAGCCCGAGCTGCGACTTCCCGAATAGGCCGCCGCCGCGGGCATACCATGAAGACCTGCCCCGATGACGTGGCGAAGGGAGCGGTCATGCTCACGCAATGGATCGAGCAGTGCACTGTCCAGCGGGTCTCGCTGCACGGCGGTCTGGTCCTCAATCTCGACGACTACAACGAACTGGTCATCTCCGGGCCGATGCGGCTGACGGTGCCTCCGGCGGGTCGCTACCCCGAGGAGCAGGTGCTGATCGATCCGACCAACGTGCCCGCCCAGCAGCGACCGCTGCTGGATCTGGCCGGCGCGGTGTGCACCCACGCCCGGTGCGACGACGAGGGTTGTCTGCACCTGGGCTTCTCCCGGGGGCACCGCATCGACGTCGACCCGGACGAGCGCGCTACCGCATGGGAGCTCTACGGCAAGTACCACGGCTACATGGCCTGCCTGCCGCATGGGCGGGTGCGGGTGGTGCGACACGACATCGACGACGAGCCTGTGGATCGAGACCCGACTGTGGACAACAGCGCTTCCTGACCCGCGATCGCCGATGAGGCGAGCACGCGATGTCGGGTGCTGCGCCCACCCTGGGTGCCATGACGACGTGGACGCGGGCCCAGCTGGGTGCGCTGGGAGAGCAACTGGCCGTTGAGCATCTGCAGAGCGCGGGGCTGAGCATCCTGGCGCGCAACTGGCGCTGCCGCTACGGCGAACTCGATATCATCGCTGTCGACAACGACTCCGGCACAGTGGTTTTCGTCGAGGTCAAGACGCGCACCGGGGACGGCTTCGGCGGGCTGGCCGAGGCGGTGCCACCGCAGAAGGTGCGACGGTTGCGCCGCCTGGCGGGCCTGTGGCTGGCCGGTCAGGACCGCCGGTATCGGGGTCTGCGCATCGACGTCATCGGGGTCCGGATCGGGCGGCGCCGCACCCCGGAGATCAGCCACTTGCAGGGCGTGTCGTGATGGCGCTCGGGCGGGCGTACTCGGTGGGCGTCACCGGATTGCAGGGCGAACTGGTGGAGATCGAGGCCGACATCACCTCCGGGTTGCCCGGCGTGCACCTGGTCGGCCTGCCCGACACGGCCGTGCAGGAGTCGCGCAACCGGGTGCGCTCGGCGGTGACCAACAGCGGCGGCGAGTGGCCGATGGCGCGGCTGACCCTCGCGCTGTCGCCGGCGACGCTGCCGAAGATGGGCAGCGTCTACGACTTGGCCCTGGCCGCCGCGGTGTTGTCGGCCAGTCAGAAGAAGTCGTGGCCGCACCTGGACAAGACGATCCTGCTCGGCGAGCTGGCCCTGGACGGCCGGGTCCGGCCGGTGCGCGGCGTGCTGCCGGCGGTGCTGGCGGCCCGCCGGGAGGGCTGGCCGGTGACGGTGGTGCCGATGGCGAACCTGCCGGAGGCCAGCCTGGTCGAGGGCATCGAGGTGCTCGGGATCCGGTCGCTGCGCCAGTTGCAGGCCTGGCTGTCCGGCAAGGCGCGGCTGGCCGAACGGGTGGCGGTGGGAACCCCGGACGACGGCGGCGTCGCGGACCTCGCCGAGGTGGTGGGGCAGACCCAGGCCCGCTATGCCGTGGAGGTCGCGGCCGCGGGCGGGCATCACCTGATGCTCACCGGGCCGCCCGGCATCGGGAAAACCATGCTGGCACAGCGTCTTCCGGGGCTCCTGCCGCCACTGTCGCCGGATGAGGCGCTGGAGGTCACCGCGATCCACTCGGTGGCCGGGCTGCTCTCGGAGAAGACCCCGCTGATCACCCGCCCGCCGTTCGTGGCTCCCCACCACACCTCGAGCGTGGCGGCGCTGGTCGGCGGCGGCACGGGGATGGCGCGCCCGGGTGCGGTCAGCCAGGCCCACCGCGGGGTGTTGTTCCTCGACGAATGCGCGGAGATCGGGGTCAGCGTCATGGAGGCCCTGCGTACCCCGCTCGAGGAGGGTGAGATCCGGTTGGCCCGGCGCGACGGGGTGGCGCGGTACCCGGCCCGGTTCCAGCTGGTGCTGGCGGCGAACCTGTGCCCGTGCGCGCCCGCCGATCCGCAGGAGTGCCTCTGCCCCGGGGCGGTCAAGCGGCGCTATCTGGGCAAGCTGTCGGGCCCGCTGCTCGACCGCGTGGACCTCCGGGTGCAGATGCAGACGGCGCGCTCCGGCGCCCTCGGCGACGAGACCGGCGAGCCCACCGCGGCGGTGCGGGCCCGGGTCGCCGCCGCGCGCGAGGCCGCCGCGCAGCGCTGGCG
>JAEWRC010000169.1 GCA_023460175.1 Actinomycetes bacterium | reverse complement strand
GGCCTGCTGTGGGCGCTCAGTTCGCCGGCCGGGTTGGCCGCCGCGGCCGGCGCCGCGCTGATGGTCACCGCTCCGCCCACCCCCACCGACTGGTCGGCGGCCCTGGGGTCGGCGCTGGCGGCGGCGGGCCTGGCCGTCCTCGGCGGAGGGCTGCAGGTGCTCCTGGTCGTGGTCTGGCCGCGGCAGCGCTGGGTGGCGCAGCGGTCCGCGCTGGCCGACGCCTACGGCTGGGTCGCCGCGACAACACGCCGGCTGGCCCTGGACCCGGCCGCCTCCTGGGACCCCACCCCGCTGATGGACCTGCGGGAGGCCGTCCACGCCGCCGACCGACACGCCCGCCGCCGCCGGCCCGCGTTCCGGGGCAGCCACGCACTGCCCGAACGCATCGCGATGACGCTGAACGCGCTGCGCGCCGACGCCGACGAACCCGAGGTCCGCGAGGTGCTGCTGGCCAGTGCCGACGCGCTGGCCGCGATCGGCGAGGGCGGGCCGACCGCACCCATCGACGCCACGATTGCGTTGCGCCGCGCCGAGGATTGCGCCGCGGCGCTGAGCGGACCGGCCGCCACGGCGGCCCAGCGCCTGCACACCCAGGTCGCCAAAGCCGGTGCGCTGCAACTACCCGGCTGGCCGGCCGCGCGGGGCACCGAGCAGGATCCGCGGGGCCGCCTGCGGGGTCATCTGCGCGCGGCCCGGGCCACCATCGCCGCGCAGTGCAACGGCGACTCCCCCATCCTGCGGCATGCGCTGCGCCTGACCGCCGCCGTGGTCACCGGCCTGCTCATCGCCCGACTGACCGAGACACCGCAGGGCTACTGGGTGGCCCTGACGGCGTTGCTGGTGTTGCGCCCCGAGACCGCCCACACCTACACCCGCTGCGTGTCCCGCATCGCCGGGGTCGCCATCGGTGTCGTGGCGGCCAGCCTGGTCACCGTGCTGTGGCAGCCGACGGGCATGGTGGCGGTGACGGTGGCCGTGGTGCTGCTCGCGCTGGCGTATGCGGTGGCGTCCTACGGCCCCGTGCCGCTGTACGCGGCATTGGCCGGCGCCATCGTCTTCCTCATCGACATGGCCGGCGCGACCGACAGCGCCGCCATGGGCCAGCGCGTGGTGGCCACCGTGGTCGGCGGCGGCCTCGCTGTGACCTGCCACGTGCTGCTCCCCGACCGCACCCTGGTCCGGCTGCGCCAGCGCGCGGGCGAGCTGCTGCGCGCCGAAAGCGATTACGCGGCAACCGTTGTCCGCGCCTTCGCGCACCCGCTGGACCACCCCGAGGTCACGTTGAGCGCCGTGTGGCAGCGCACCACCCGGGCGCGTTCGGCGTTCGAGGCCGCCGGCGGCGGCGTGCGCGCCGACATGGCCCAGGTGCGCCACTGGCTGACCGCCTACCGGGCCGCGCTCAACGCCATCACCGGCGCCTGCGCCGCCCTCGAGGCCCAGCTGCCCGCCGTCCACCACAGCACGCTGGACCCGCGGTTTGTCGTCGCCGTCGACGATTACGTGGACGCGCTGCAGGGTGAACCGCCCAGCGCCGGGCAGATGTGGACCATCGACGCCCGTCACCTGGCCGAGGCCGACGCGCAGCTGCGCCAGGCCGCCGCCCGGCTGGGCAAGCAGGACACCGCCCAGCGCGTCCTGGTGGCGGAGACCGAGACCATCACCCGGCACCTGCTGACCGTCACCGAATTGTCCTGAGGGCGCACCGTATAGCCCGGCCGTCGCGCTGGACGACGGGCTGCCCTACGACGAACCTACAGCGCCGCGCCGCCGCGGGTGAGGCTACCCTTAGTCGGCAGCCGCCCGGCGGCATCGCGGTCGCTTCCCGGACCGCGGGAGAGGGGTGAACATGGCGCGCGGTTTTCAGGGCGTGATGATGAAGGGCTTCGGAGCCCGCGACCACCAGGCCACCGTCATCGAGACCTTCCTGGTCGCCCCGCGTTTCCTGCGGGTCCGGATGGTCTCGCCGACGTTGTTCGAGGACGCGGTGGTGGAGCCGACGTCATGGTTGCGCTTCTGGTTCCCCGACCCCGAGGGTTCCGACACCGAGTTCCAGCGCGGCTACACGCTCTCGGAGGCCGACCCGGAGACCGGGCACTTCGCCATCGACGTCGTCCTGCACGAGCCCGCCGGCCCGGCCACGACCTGGGCCCGCCACGCGACCGCCGGCGACACCGTCCCGGTGGTCGTGCTCGGCTCGCGGGGTTTCACCGTCCCCGAGTCCCCCGAAGACCAGCCCGCCGGTTACCTGCTGATCGGTGACCCGGCGTCGATACCGGCCATCAACGGCATCATCGGGGCGGTCCCACCCGAACTGCCCATCGAGGCCTACCTCGAATACCACGACGACGACGACCGGCTGATCCCGCTGGCCCAGCACCCGCGGCTGCGGGTGCAGTGGGTGCAGCGCCGCGACGCCAACTCGCTGGCGGCGGCCATCGAGACCCGCGACTGGTCCAACTGGTACGCGTGGGTGACTCCGGAGGCCGGATCGCTCAAGGTGCTGCGGACCCGCCTGCGCGACGAGTTCGGGTTCCCGAAGTCCGAGATGCACCCGCAGGCCTATTGGACCGAGGGCCGCGCCATGGGCTCCAAGCGCGGCGAGGAGAAGACCTCGCCCGCGCCGGCCCGCCCCGCCGCCGAGACCGCCC
>JAEWRC010000168.1 GCA_023460175.1 Actinomycetes bacterium | reverse complement strand
CCCGGGCGCTGCGCCGGCGCAGATCGTCGACCAGGGCCTGTTCGGCGGCCGTGTCGGGGACGATGCGCTTGGCGGCGTCGGTCGGGGTGGCCGCGCGCAGGTCGGCAACCAGGTCGCACAGCGGATTGTCCGGTTCGTGGCCCACGGCGCTGACCACCGGCGTGGTGCATGCCGCGATCGCGCGGCACAGCGTCTCGTCGGAGAACGGCAGCAGATCCTCGACGCTGCCGCCCCCGCGGGCCAGCACGATGACGTCGACCTCCGGGTCGCGGTCCAGCGCCGCGAGGGCCTCCACGATCTGCGCCACGGCCGTGGGCCCCTGCACCGCGGTGTTGCGGATCGCGAACCGCACCGCGGGCCAGCGCCGCGTCGCCACCGTCGTCACGTCGTGCTCGGCGGCGCTCGCGCGACCGGTGATCAAGCCGATCGTGTTGGGCAGGAACGGCAATGGGCGCTTGAGCCGCGGATCGAACAGGCCCTCGGCCTCGAGCAGCCGGCGCAGCCGCTCGATCCGGGCCAACAGTTCGCCGATGCCGACGGCCCGGATCTCGTGGACCCGCAGCGAGAACGTGCCGCGGCCGGTGTAGAAGTTGGGCTTGCCGAGCACCAGCACCTGGGCGCCCTCGGTCAGCCGCACCGGCGCGTTGAGAACCAAGTCCCGCGGACAGGTCAGCGACAGCGACATGTCCGCGGCGGGATCCCGCAGGGTGATGAACGCCGTCGACGAGCTCGACCGCAGGTTCAGCTGAGCGATCTGACCCTCGACCCACACCATGCCGAGCTTGTCGATCCAGCCCGCCACCCGCACGGCGACCGCCCGTACCGGGTAGGGGTTCTCCGGTGCCTGCCCCTGCGCCGGATCGCTCACTTGGCGCTGGCGCGGGTGATTCTGTTGGCCAGCAGGGTCTGGAACGGCGCGCGGGCCTTGGTGGCCTCCTCGAAGGCCAGCAGCTCGGAGAGCTCGTCGACCGACAGCGACTGCAGTCGCGCGCGCAGCTGCGCGAGCGTCAGCGACGCGTAATCGATGCGCGAGGCGACGTCGGGGGCGCTCGGCTCCGCGCCCGCGGACTGGCCGTTGGTGCTCGACGCTGCCGCGGCCTCGGGGGCCTCGTCGGTGGAGTACAGCGCGAACCGACCTTCGGTCATCCGCTCCCCGGAGTCCGTCGACTCCCGCGGGGCGGTTCCGGCGGAGTCGTCGTCGTCCTCGTCGAAGGTGGCCCACTCGGGCTGCTCGTCCCTGGGCGGGAACAGCGTCTCGAGCGTGGAGTCGCCCTTGATCACCAGGTCAGCGATGTCCTGCTGCATCTTCATGACCAGGTGAGCGAACTGACTGGCCAGGCTCATCGGTGACATCAGGATGGTCTGCGGCAATTTCCGGGTCTCCTCCACGGCGGTCGCCGCGACCCCAACGAGCAACCGGACGCCATACGGTGCACTAGACATGAGAGCCAGACTACTTCCGGCTCCAGCATTGGCCTGTTGTTGCCCGGGGTAAGTAGGCTGGTGTCATGTCAGCAACGGTCAATATGGGCATTCCCGGTGCCACCAGCACGGTGGTCGCGCCCGTGCGCGGAAAACGCGTCCTGTTGGCCGAACCTCGCGGCTACTGCGCCGGCGTGGATCGTGCCGTCGAAACCGTGGAGCGCGCCCTGGAGAAGCATGGCGCGCCCGTCTATGTCCGGCACGAGATCGTGCACAACGTGCACGTCGTGGAGACCCTGGCCAAGGCCGGGGCGATCTTCGTCGACGAGACCGATCAGGTGCCCGTGGGATCGATCGTGGTGTTCTCCGCGCACGGTGTGGCGCCGACGGTGCATGCCAACGCCGCCGAACGCGACCTCAAGGTCATCGACGCCACCTGCCCGCTGGTCACCAAGGTGCACAACGAGGCCAAGCGCTTCGCCCGCGACGACTACGACATCCTGCTGATCGGCCACGAGGGGCACGAGGAGGTCATCGGCACCGCCGGTGAGGCGCCCGATCACGTGCAGCTGGTCGACGGCCCGGAGTCGGTGGACAGGGTCACCGTCCGCGACGAGGACAAGGTGATCTGGCTGTCGCAGACCACCCTGTCGGTCGACGAGACCATGGAGACCGTCCACCGTCTGCGCGAACGGTTCCCCAAGCTGCAGGACCCGCCGAGCGACGACATCTGCTACGCGACGCAGAACCGCCAGGTCGCGGTCAAGGCGATGGCCCCGGAATGCGAGCTGGTGATCGTGGTCGGCTCGCGGAACTCGTCGAACTCCGTGCGCTTGGTGGAGGTCGCGCTGAACGCCGGTTCGGACACCGCCCACCTGGTTGACTACGCCGAGGACATCGACCCGGCCTGGCTCGACGGCGTCACCACCGTCGGCGTCACCTCCGGCGCCTCGGTGCCCGAGATCCTGGTGCGCGGCGTGCTCGAGCGGCTCGCCGAGTACGGCTACGGCACCGTGCAGTCGGTGACCACCGCCAACGAGACGTTGGTGTTCGCGCTGCCCCGGGAGATCCGCGCGGCCCGGCGCTGAAAATTGGCGCTCAGGGTGCCACGGGGTAGCCGCTGCGGATCGCGATGCGGTTCCACGTGTTCATCACGATCGCCAGCCAGCTGACGGCCGAGACCTGCGCGTCGTTCAGGGTGCCGTTGTCCCATTCGTGCCGCTCGGGCACGGGCAGTTCCGTGACGTCCTCGGCCAGGGCGAGTGCCGCGCGCTCCTGCTCGGAGAAGTACTGCGATTCCCACCACGCCGTGACGACCGCCAGGCGGTCGGTGGTCTCACCCTTGTCCAGCGCGTCCCGGGTGTGCATGCGCAGACAGAACGCGCACCCGTTGAGCTGGGACACCCGGATCTTCACCAACTCGGCCAGCTTGGCGTCGAGTCCGGCCTGGGCGACGGCGTCCTCGGCCTCCTGATTCAGAGCCAGCACGGCCCGATAGGCCGCCGGATGTTGCTTGCTCAGATTCACCAGCGTCATCGTCGGCCCCTTACCGTCCGAGGTTCAGTCGTAGTCGCTGTAGCGGCTGTGCCGCGCCCGGGGACGACGGCGGTGCTGGACGTTCTCCTGCGCGCCGCTGTCGCCGGCGTCGGCCCCGCGGTACCGCACCTTGGACACCGGATGGTGGCTGCCGTTGGCGGGCGCCGGACGCCGGCGCGGGGGTGGCATGTCGTAGGGCTCGGCGCCGGGATAGGACTCCGCGGGCGGGCCGTACCGGTCCGGGCGCGGCATCGGACGCTCGTAGGGGGACCGCTGGCGCGGCTGCCGCGGCTCGCGTAGGTGTTC
>JAEWRC010000167.1 GCA_023460175.1 Actinomycetes bacterium | reverse complement strand
GGCCAGGCCCAGCGCCCGCTTGCGCCGGTCGCGCGCCTCCGGGTCGGTGGCCAGCCGGCGGGCGCGGCCCACGTGCCCGCCGCTGACCGAGGCGGCCCAGCGGGCCTGCTCGGGCGGCAGGCCGTCGGAGTCCATCAGGACCTGGGCGATGGCCTCGGTGCCGGGGGTCACCAACGCGATGTGCCGGCAGCGCGAGCGCAGCGTGATCGCGATGTCCTCCGGGTCCACCGACGGCGCGCACAGCAGGAACACCGTCGACGGTGGCGGCTCCTCGACGACCTTCAGCAGCGCGTTGGCCGCGCCCTCGGTCAACCGGTCGGCGTCCTCGACCACCACGATCTGCCAGCGCGCGGTGCTCGGCCGCCGCGACGCGATCTGCACGATGGAGCGCATCTCGTTGACGCCGATGGACAGGCCCTCGGGGATGACGCGCCGGACATCGGCGTGGGTGCCGGCCATCGCCGTCGTGCAATCCCGGCACTCGCCGCAGCCGGGCACGCCGTCGGACGTGCACTGCAGCGCGGCCGCGAAACACAGCGCCGCCACCGACCGGCCAGAGCCCGGCGGACCGGTGAACAACCAGGCGTGTGTCATGCTTCCGGCGCTGTTCGAGCTGTGAATCGCATCACCCCGCGCCGTCTGCGCGGCCGCGACGAGCTCGGCCTCCACCGTCTGTTGGCCCACCAAGCGCGCGAAAACCCCTGACATCAACGGCAAGACTAGTGCTCACCGGCGACATCGTGGCGTCTGGCACCGTCGAACGTCGCCGCCGTAACGGTTCGGATTGGTCGCTCTTGACCGATACGGTGAACGGGTGACCGATGGGGAGGTACCGCGAGGACGAATCAGCGCATTCGTCCGCTGGGTCGTGCGGACCCCCTGGCCGGTGTTCACCCTCGGAATGGTGCAGGCCGACATCATCGGCGCCCTGTTCGTCCTGAGCTTCCTGCGATTCGGCCTGCCGCCCCAGGACCGCGTCCAACTGCAGGATCTGCCGCAGCTGAACCTGTCCATCTTCGTCGGCTACCTGTTGATCTCCTTCGCCATCGGCGCCTACGTCAGCCTGCGGCTGCTGGTGCCCGTGTTCCGCTGGCAGCGCCGCGAGGGCCTGCTGTCGGATTCCGATCCGGCGGCCACCGACCTGGCCCGCGCCCGCGCGCTGCGGATGCCGATCTACCGCACCGCGATCAGCCTGACCAACTGGTGCCTGGGCGGCATCGTGTTCATCGCGGCCAGCTGGCCGGTGGCCGGGCATTCGGCGCCGGTGCTGGCCGTGGCCACCGGGCTGGGCGCCACCGCGACCGCGATCATCGGCTATCTGCAGTCCGAGCGGACGCTGCGGCCGGTGGCCGTGGCCGCGCTGCGCAGCGGGGCGCCGGAGAACTTCCGCGCCCCCGGGGTGATGCTGCGGCTGGTGCTGACGTGGGCGCTGGGCACCGGGGTGCCGCTGTTGGCGATCGTGCTGTCCATCGTCGCGAGCAAGTTCGCCATCCTGCAGACCTCCGCCGACCAGTTGTTCACGCCGATCCTGCTGATGGCGCTGGCCGCGCTGGTCATCGGGTTGGCCGGCACCGTGCTGGCGGCCATGTCGATCGCCGACCCGCTGCGCCAGCTGCGTTGGGCGCTCGGCGAGGTCCAGCGCGGCAACTACAACGCGCACATGCAGATCTACGACGCCAGCGAACTGGGCCTGCTGCAGGCCGGCTTCAACGACATGGTCCGCGACCTGTCCGAGCGGCAGCGACTGCGCGACCTGTTCGGCCGCTACGTCGGCGAGGACGTCGCGCGGCGCGCCCTGGAGCGCGGCACCGAGCTGGGCGGGCAGGAACGCGACGTGGCGGTGCTGTTCGTCGACCTGGTGGGTTCGACGCAGCTGGCCTCCACGCGCCCACCGGCCGAAGTGGTGAACCTGCTCAACGAGTTCTTCCGAGTGGTGGTGGAAACCGTTGCCCGCCATGGCGGTTTCGTCAACAAGTTCCAGGGCGACGCGGCGCTGTGCATCTTCGGCGCGCCCATCGAGCACCCGGACTCCTACGGCGCCGCGCTGGCCGCGGCCCGCGACCTGCACGACGAGCTGCTGCCGGTGCTCGGCAGCGCCGAGTTCGGCATCGGGGTCTCCGCCGGCCGCGCGATCGCCGGGCACATCGGCGCGCGGGCCCGCTTCGAGTACACCGTGATCGGCGACCCGGTCAACGAGGCCGCACGGCTGACCGAACTCGCCAAGCTGGAAGAGGGTCGGGTGCTGGCGTCGTCGCAGGCGGTCAGCGGGGCACTCGACGCCGAGGCGCTGTGCTGGGACGTCGGCGAGGTGGTGGAACTACGCGGCCGCAGCGCGCCCACGCAGCTGGCCCGGCCCATCAAGGTCGCCGCGTTCGGCGAGGTCCCGGACGTGTCGGCGTCCGAATCGAGCTGAGTCTGAATCCGCTGAGTCTAAATCCGGCTGAGGCGCCTCAGGCCTTCTTCGCGGTGCGCTTGGCGGCCTTCTTGGCCGGCGCCTTCTTGGTGGTCTTGCGGGCCGCCTTCTTCGCCGGTCCCCGCGCGCGGCGGTCGGCCAGCAACTCCGAGGCGCGCTCGTCGGTCACCGACATCACGTCGTCGCCCTTGCGCAGGCTCGCGTTGGTCTCACCGTCGGTGACGTACGGGCCGAAGCGGCCGTCCTTGATCACCATCGGCTTGCCCGACACCGGGTCGGTGCCCAGCTCGCGCAGCGGCGGGGCCGCGGCGGCCTGGCGGCCGCGGCGCTTGGGCTCCGCGTAGATCTTCAGCGCCTCGTCGAGGTCGATGGTGAACATCTGTTCCTCGGTGGCCAGCGAGCGAGAGTCGGTGCCGCGCTTCAGGTACGGGCCGTAGCGGCCGTTCTGCGCGGTGATCTCCTCGTTGGAGTTCGGATCGACGCCGACCACCCGCGGCAGCGACAGCAACTTCAGCGCGTCGTCGAGGGTGACCGTCTCGAGGTCCATGGTGCGCAGCAGCGAACCGGTGCGCGGCTTGGGGCCGGTGGGCTTCTTGCCCTTCTTGGCCGGGCTGCCGGCGCTGCCGTCGTCGGGGTTCTCCGGCTCCGGCAGCACCTCGGTGACGTACGGGCCGAATCGTCCGTCCTTGGCGACGATCTCGTGGCCGGTCGCCGGGTCGACGCCCAGGGACCGCCCCTCTTGCGGTGTGGCGAAAGCCTTTTCGGCGAGCTCGAGGGTCAGCTCGTCCGGGGTCAGCTCATCCTTGAGGTTGGCGCGCTGCGGCTTGAGCTCACCCGGATTGTCCGGATCGGCGATCATCCGCTCCAGGTACGGCCCGTTGCGGCCGACCCGGACGTTGACCGCGCGGCCTTCGGCGTCGTCGAACAGCTTGATGGAGTTGACCTCTCGGGCATCGATGCCCTCCAGGTTCCCGCCGACCAGCTGCTTGAGGCCACCATCGCGGGCGATCGAGCCTTCCACACCGTGCTCGCCGCCGAAATAGAAATTGTTGAGCCAGTTGGTCCGTCGCTCGTTACCGGCGGCGATCTCGTCGAGTTCGTCCTCCATGGCGGCGGTGAAGTCGTAGTCGACCAGCCGACCGAAATGCTGTTCGAGCAGCCCGATCACGGCGAACGCCACCCAGGACGGCACCAGCGCGCTGCCCTTCTTGTGGACGTAGCCGCGGTCCTGGATGGTCTTGATGATCGACGAGTACGTCGACGGGCGGCCGATGCCGAGTTCCTCGAGCGCCTTGATCAGCGAGGCCTCGGTGTAGCGCGCGGGCGGATTGGTGGAGTGCCCGTCCGGGGTCAGCTTCTGCGCCTGGACCTGCTGGCCCTGCTTGAGGTTCGGCAGCCGCCGCTCGGCGTCGTCGGCCTCGCCGCCGGCGAGTTCGTCGACCGTCTCGACGTAGGCCTTCAGGAAGCCGGCGAAGGTGATGGTGCGGCCGCTGGCCGAGAAGGTCACGGTGCGGGTGCCCTCGGCGCCGGCGGCCTCGCCGGTGATCCGCAGGCTCAGCGTGGTGCCGCGGGCATCCGCCATCTGCGAGGCCACGGTGCGCTGCCAGATCAGCTCGTAGAGCCGGAACTCGTCGGATTCGAGCTCGCGGCGCACCGCGTCGGGGGTGGCGAAGGTGTCGCCCGCGGGCCGGATCGCCTCGTGGGCCTCCTGGGCGTTCTTGACCTTGCGGGTGTACTGGCGGGCCGTCGGGTAGACGTACTCCTCGCCGTAGAGCTGCCGGGCCTGGTTGCGCGCGGCATCGATGGCGCTGGCCGACAGCGTCGTCGAGTCGGTACGCATGTAGGTGATGTAGCCGTTTTCGTAGAGCCGCTGGGCGATGCTCATGGTGCGCTCGGAGGAGAACCGCAGCTTGCGGCCGGCCTCCTGCTGCAGCGTGGAGGTCATGAACGGCGGGTACGGCCGACGGGTGTAGGGCTTCTCCTCGACCGAGGACACCGACAGCTGCGCGCCGTCCAGCCCGTTGACCAGGGCGCCGGTGGCGGCCTGGTCGAGCACCACCACCTCGGCGGGCTTTTTGACCGCGCCCACCGAGTCGAAGTCCCGGCCGGTGGCCACGCGCAGGCCGTCGACGTTGACCAGCCGGGCGTTGAACACCGGCGGGTGGGCGTTCGGATCGGACACGCTGGCGTCGAGCTCGGCCACGATGTCCCAGTACTCGGCGCTGCGGAACGCCATCCGCTCGCGTTCGCGCTGCACGATGATCCGCGTCGCGACCGACTGCACCCGGCCCGCGCTCAGCTTCGGCGCGACCTTCTTCCACAGCACGGGCGAGACCTCGTAGCCGTAGAGCCGGTCCAGGATGCGCCGGGTCTCCTGCGCGTCGACCAGATCGATGTCCAGTTCCCGCGGGCTCTCGGCGGCGGCCCGGATGGCGGGCTCGGTGATCTCGTGGAACACCATCCGCTTGACCGGGACGCGGGGCTTGAGCGTCTCGAGCAGGTGCCAGGCGATGGCCTCACCCTCGCGGTCACCGTCCGTCGCGAGGTAGAGCTCGTCGACGTCCTTGAGCAGGCCCTTGAGCTCGGTGACGGTGGCCTTCTTGTCGGGGCTGACGATGTAGAGCGGCTCGAAGTCGGCGTCCACGTTGACCCCGAGACGGGCCCAGGGCTCGGACTTGTACTTGGCGGGTACGTCCGCGGCGGCCCGCGGCAGATCGCGGATGTGGCCGCGCGAGGACTCGACAATGTAGTTCGAGCCGAGATAGCTCGCGATTTTGCGCGCCTTGGTGGGCGACTCGACTATGACGAGTCGCCGGACGCTTCCATTGCCGTCAGCCAACTGCGGTTACGCTCCACTTCTTCATCGCATCGCAGGGCGCGATGCCTGCGAGCAACTGCCAATTTTGCATTGTGCACGCACCGAAGCAAACTGACCGGCCTCCGTTGGCGCGTCAAACCCGGGGCCAATGGGCCTGCGCCTCCGGGTCCTCGGGGGGCTCCCCCACGTTCTCTACCAGCCGCGACAGCCGTCTACGGCCGTTGATCCGCAGCGCTGGATGGGCCCCGCGGGTGCCGATCAGCGTCGGTGCGATTCCGACCCGCATCAGGGCCGAGGCCAGCGGGGAATGCGTGTCCGGGGCGTGCAGGTCCAGCCCCAGCAGGTAGCGGTCGCCGTCGGCGTAACCGGCCGCCAGGGTCCAGGCGCGCAGCTCACGCGGGCCGGGCAGCCACTGGGCCGGCACCGTCTTGACCGCGCCCCGGGTCCAGGCCCGGGCCAGCGGCACCAGCCGCAGGTCGACGGCCGTGCGCACCAGGGGGGTGTCCTCGTCGGTGCGGGCGATCTCGGGTTGCAGGCCGGCCTCGGCGATCATCTCGGCCAGCGCGGTGGCCCGCCAGGGCCGGTCCACCACCACGGACAACCGGGCCCCGACCACGTCGGGCGAGCCGACCAGGACGATTTGGCCGGCGGTGGCGAGCAGCCCGGTGAGATCGGCGACCGCGGGCGGCACCGATTCCGCAGAGAAGAAGGAGAGCTGACTCACGTCACGACAGTAAGGCAGACAAAACGTCCCGGGCGGTAAGACCGCCCGGGACGTCTATGTCAGAGAATTCTCAGACGGCGCGAACGCCGGTGGCCTGAGGCCCCTTGGGGCTCTGGCCGACCTCGAACTCCACCCGCTGGTTTTCCTCGAGGGTCCGGAAGCCCGAACCCTGGATCTCCGTGTAGTGGACAAATACGTCAGCGGAGCCGTCCTCGGGCGCAATAAAGCCGAAGCCCTTTTCCGCGTTGAACCACTTCACAGTTCCCTGTGGCATCTTTCGATCTTTCCTTACTTTTCCTACCGGGTGCGGTGCACCACCGTTGCAGTGCACCGGGCCCGTTGTGACCGCACATCCTTCGCAGGAACCGCGATCGCAACGTTGATCCTGCGAAAGCTTTAACACCACACAGAAGCTGCGACCACCCACATCCAATCATGATCGGCGGGTTAGCGACAGTCTCGTTGCTACGAACTGGTGAACAATTGCCCCTGTGGAGACGAATTTCGGCAGTGAGCTGCTGTCCGCGGCGCTGGCCGGCGCCGACGCCGAGCATCCCGTTCGTCACGTTGCCGAACTGCCGGCCCGCGGCGGGCAGGCGGATCGCTGGCCGGACTGGGCCGACCCCGACGTCGTGCGGGCCTTCACCGAGCGCGGTGTGGCCGCGCCCTGGACCCATCAGGTGCGCGCCGCCCAGCACGCCCACGACGGCCGCCACGTGGTCATCAGCACCGGGACGGCCTCGGGCAAGTCGCTGGCCTACCAGCTGCCGGTGCTGACCGCACTGGCCGCCGACCCGAGGGCGCGGGCGCTGTACCTGTCCCCGACCAAGGCCCTGGGCCACGATCAGCTGCGCGCCGCGTACGCCCTGACCGCGGCGGTCCCGCGGCTGGCCGACGTCGCCCCCACCGCCTACGACGGGGACAGCGCCACCGAGGTGCGCCGGTTCGCCCGGGAACGCTCCCGGTGGCTGTTCTCCAACCCGGACATGATCCACCTGTCGCTGCTGCGCAACCACGCCCGCTGGGCGGTGTTCCTGCGCGGACTGCGCTACATCGTGGTCGACGAGTGCCACTACTACCGCGGGGTGTTCGGCTCGAACGTGGCGATGGTGCTGCGCCGGCTGCTGCGCCTGGCCCAACGCTATGGCGGCGCCGACACCGCGGGGCCGACGGTGATCTTCGCCAGCGCGACGACGGCCTCCCCCGGTGAGACGGCCGCCGAGCTGATCGGACAGACCGTCGCGGAGGTCACCGAGGACACCTCGCCGCACGGCGCCCGCACCGTGGCGCTGTGGGAACC
>JAEWRC010000166.1 GCA_023460175.1 Actinomycetes bacterium | reverse complement strand
TAAAACACGCCAAAATCACTGGGTTCGGCCCCGCTCGGCGCGGTAGCGGCGCACCAAAGCGTCGGTGGAACTGTCGGATTGGGCCTGCGGGGCGGCGTCGTCGGTGAGGACCGGCAGCAACGAATTGGCCTGGGTCTTGCCCAGCTCCACACCCCACTGGTCGAACGAGTCGATGCCCCAGATCACGCCCTCGGTGAACACCTGGTGCTCGTAGAGGGCGATGAGCTGGCCCACCGTCGACGGGGTGAGCCGGTTGGCCAGGATCGAGGTCGACGGCCGGTTGCCCGGCATCACCTTGTGCGGCACCACCTCCGGCGCAGTCCCCTCGGCGGCAATCTCTTCGGCAGTCTTACCGAACGCCAGCACCTGGGTCTGGGCGAAGAAGTTGCTCATCAGCAGGTCGTGCATCGAACCGTCGCCGTCGGCGGTGGCCAGATCGTCGGTGGGCTGGGAGAACCCGATGAAATCCGCCGGCACCAACCGGGTGCCCTGATGCAGCAACTGGTAGAACGCGTGCTGGCCGTTGGTGCCCGGCTCGCCCCAGAAGATCTCCCCGGTGTCGGTGGCCACCGGGCTGCCGTCGGCGCGCACCGACTTACCGTTGGACTCCATCGTCAGCTGCTGTAGATAGGCGGCAAACCGCGACAGGTCGTTCGAGTACGGCAACACCGCACGCGATTGCGCGCCAAAGAAATTCGAGTACCACACGCCGATCAGGCCGAGCAGCGCCGGGGCGTTGGCCGCCAGCGGCGCGGTGCGGAAATGCTCGTCGACAATGTGGAACCCGGCCAGGAAGTCGGCGAAGTTCTCCCGGCCGACCGCGGCCATCACCGACAGCCCGATCGCCGAGTCCACCGAGTACCGGCCGCCGACCCAGTCCCAGAAGCCGAACATGTTCGCGGTGTCGATGCCGAACTCTTCGACCAGCTTCGCGTTGGTCGACACCGCCACGAAATGCTTGCTCACCGCGTCCTCGCCGAGGGCGTCGGTCAGCCAACGCCGCGCCGCGGTCGCATTCGTCAACGTCTCCAACGTCGAAAACGTCTTGGACGCAACGATGAACAGCGTGCTCGCCGGGTCCAGCCCAGCCAGCGTGGCCACCAGATCGGCCGGATCGACGTTGGAGACGAACCGCGCCGAGATCCCGGCGTCGGCGTAATGGCGCAGCGCGTCGTAGACCATCACCGGACCCAGATCCGAGCCGCCGATGCCGATGTTCACCACCGTCGTGATGCGCGCACCGGTGGCCCCGGCCCAGTCCCCGGACCGCAACCGGTCGGTGAACTCGCCCATCCGGTCCAGCACCGCGTGCACGTCGGCGACCACGTCCTGACCGTCGACCGTCAGCCGCGCCGCACGCGGCAACCGCAACGCGGTGTGCAACACCGCGCGGTCCTCGGAGGTGTTGATGTGCTCGCCGGCGAACATCGCATCGCGACGCGCCTCCAACCCGACCGCGCGCGCCAAATCGGTGAGCAACCGCAACGTCTCGCGGTCGACGCGGTGCTTGCTGTAGTCGATGTAGAGGTCCCCGACGGTCAGCGCCAACTCCCGGCCGCGCTCGGGATCGGCGTCGAAGAACTCCCGCAGATGGGTGTCACCGATCTGCTCGTGATGACGAACCAACGCCGCCCAAGCAGGCGTTTGTGTGACCTCGGTAACCATGTTCTCGACCTTAGTGAATGATGGAGGGATGGACACCACCAAGCTGCTGTCATCGGTACCGACGGGCCTGTGGATCGGGGGTGTCGAACGCGAGGCCGCCGCGCAGTTCGACGTCTTCAACCCCGCGACCGGTGAAGTGCTCACCCAGGTGGCCGACGCCACTGTCGCCGACGGGATCGCCGCCGTGGAGGCGGCGACCGCCGTGCAGGACGACTGGGCCGCCACCCCGCCGCGCGAGCGCGGCGAGATCCTGCGTTCGGTCTTCGAGACCATCACCGCCCACGCCGACGACATCGCCGCGCTGATGACCCTCGAGATGGGCAAGGTGCTCGCCGAGAGCAAGGGCGAGGTCAAGTACGGCGCCGAGTTCTTCCGCTGGTTCGCCGAGGAGGCCGTGCGCATCGACGGCCGCTACACCGGCAGCCCCGCGGGCACCGGCCGCATCCTGGTCAGCAAGGCACCCGTTGGGCTCTGCTACGCGATCACCCCGTGGAACTTCCCGCTGGCGATGGGCACCCGCAAGATCGGCCCCGCCGTGGCCGCCGGTTGCACGATGATCGTCAAGCCGGCCCAGGAGACGCCGCTGACCATGCTGCTGCTGGCCAAGTTGATGGACGAGGCCGGGCTGCCCAAGGGCGTGCTGTCGGTCCTGCCCACCTCCAAGCCCGGCGATCTGACCGGCGCCCTGATCGACGACGGCCGGCTGCGCAAGCTGACCTTCACCGGCTCCACCGGCGTCGGCAAGGCCCTGGTCAAGCAGTCGGCCGACAAGCTGCTGCGGACCTCGATGGAACTCGGCGGCAACGCGCCGTTCATCGTGTTCGACGACGCCGATCTGGATGCCGCGGTCGACGGCGCGATCCTGGCCAAGATGCGCAACGGCGGCGAGGCCTGCACGGCCGCCAACCGCTTCCATGTCGCCAACTCCGTGCGGGCCGAGTTCACCGAGAAGCTGGTCAAGCGGATGAGCGAGTTCACCCTGGGCGACGGGTTGAAGGACGGCTCCACGCTGGGTCCGCTGATCAACACCAAGCAGGTCAAGACCGTCGAGGACCTGGTGTCCGACGCCGTGGCCAAGGGGGCGAAGGTCGCCGTGGGCGGCGTCGCGCCGGAGGGGCCGGGCAACTTCTATCCCGCCACGGTGCTCACCGACGTCGCACCCGAATCGCGCATCCTCAAGGAGGAGGTGTTCGGACCCGTCGCGCCGATCGTCGGATTCGACACCGAGGAAGAGGCCATCCAGGTGGCCAACGACACCGACTACGGCCTGGCCGCCTACATCTACACGCAGTCCCTGGACCGGGCGCTGCGGGTCGCCGAGGCCATCGAATCGGGGATGGTCGGCGTCAACCGCGGGGTGATTTCGGACGCGGCGGCACCGTTCGGCGGCATCAAGGAGTCCGGCTTCGGGAGGGAGGGCGGTATCGAGGGCATCGAGGAATACCTGGACACCAAGTACATCGCCTTCACCCAGTAGGGGGCGGTTGCCCCAGGTAGATCAGTGGCCGAGGCGGCCGCGGCCCATCCGCAGCAGCAGCATGGCCAGGTCCTTGCCATCGGGGCCCAGCGCGCTGTAGCGCTCGATGACCTTCATCTCCCGGCTGTGCACCAGCCGCGTTCCGCCGGAGGCCATCCGGGCCTTGCCGATCAGCTTGGATACCTCGGTGCGCCGCTGCACCGCGGCCAGGATCTCGGCGTCGAGCCGGTCGATCTCGCCGCGCAATGCGTCGACGTCGGTCTCGGTGCTGTCCACGCTCATTGCGTCATCCTCTGCCTACTCGCTGTTGCCCGTAGAGATAATCGCCACCGCGCATCGAGCACCAATCGAGTGTGCCACCGATGGTCGTGCCAGCGCAAAGGTGTCGGTCGGGAGCGGTAGGTTTACAGACGATATGACTTCGTTTTCACCGTCGACCGCCAGCGAGACCGATCAACTTCTGGAGGGCCTCAACCCGCAGCAGCGCCAGGCCGTGCTGCACGAGGGCACCCCGCTGTTGATCGTGGCCGGCGCCGGCTCCGGAAAGACCGCCGTGCTGACGCGGCGGATCGCCTACCTGCTGGCCGCGCGCGACGCCGGCGTCGGGCAGATCCTGGCCATCACGTTCACCAACAAGGCCGCCGCGGAGATGCGCGAGCGGGTGGTGGACCTCGTGGGCCCGCGCGCCCGCTCGATGTGGGTGTCCACATTCCACTCCACGTGCGTGCGCATCCTGCGCAACCAGGCCTCGCTGCTGCCGGGGCTCAACTCGAACTTCTCCATCTACGACGCCGACGACTCGCGCCGGCTGCTGATGATGATCGCCAAGGACATGGGCCTGGACGTCAAGCGCTACTCGCCGCGCCTGCTGGCCAACTCCATCTCGAACCTGAAGAACGAGCTGATCGATCCCGAGCAGGCCGTCGCCGAACTCAGCGACGTCTCCGACGATCTGCACCGCACCGTCGCCTCGGTCTACGGCGAGTACCAGCGCCGGCTGCGGGCCGCGAACGCGTTGGACTTCGACGACCTGATCGGGGAGACGGTCGGCATCCTGCAGGCCTTCCCGCAGATCGCGCAGTACTACCGCCGCCGATTCCGGCACATCCTGGTCGACGAGTACCAGGACACCAACCACGCTCAGTACGTACTGGTCCGCGAGCTGGTCGGGACCGAGGCGACCCAGGACGGGATCGCGCCCGGCGAGCTGTGCGTGGTCGGCGACGCCGATCAGTCGATCTATGCGTTCCGCGGCGCGACGATCCGCAACATCGAGGACTTCGAGCGCGACTTCCCGGACGCCACGACGATTCTGCTGGAGCAGAACTACCGGTCGACCCAGAACATCCTCAACGCGGCCAACTCGGTCATCGCGCGCAACTCCGGGCGCCGCGACAAGCGGCTGTGGACCGACGCCGGCGAGGGCGAGCTGATCGTCGGCTACGTCGCCGACAACGAGCACGACGAGGCGCGGTTCGTGGCAGAGGAGATCGACTCGCTGCGCGACCGCGGCGAGATCAGCTATAACGACGTCGCGGTGTTCTACCGCACCAACAACTCCTCCCGCGCCCTGGAAGAGGTGTTCATCCGGGCCGGCATTCCGTACAAAGTCGTTGGGGGCGTGCGCTTTTACGAGCGCAAGGAGATCCGCGACATCGTGGCCTACTTGCGGGTCCTGGACAACCCGGGGGACTCGGTGAGCATGCGCCGGATCCTCAACACCCCGCGGCGCGGGATCGGCGACCGGGCCGAGGCCTGCGTCGCGGTCTACGCCGAGAACACCGGTGCGAACTTCAACGACGCCCTGCAGGCCGCCGCCGAGGGCAAGGTGCCGATGCTCAACACCCGCTCCGAGAAGGCGATCGCCGCGTTCGTGGAGTTGCTCGACGGGTTGCGCGGCAAGCTCGACGACGAGCTCGGGGACCTGGTGGAGGCGGTGCTCGACCGCAGCGGCTACCGCCAATCGCTGGAGTCGTCGTCGGATCCGCAGGACCTCGCGCGCCTGGACAACCTCAACGAACTCGTCAGCGTCGCACACGAATTCAGCATCGACCGGGCCAACGCCGCCGCACTGGCCGAGTCCGAGGGTGATGACGCCCCGGTCGACGAGGACGTCCCCGAGACCGGGGTGCTCGCCGAGTTCCTGGAACGGGTGTCGTTGGTGGCCGACACCGACGAGATCCCCGAAGAGGGTGCGGGTGTGGTCACCATGATGACGCTGCACACCGCCAAGGGGCTCGAGTTCCCGGTGGTGTTCGTGATCGGTTGGGAGGACGGCATGTTCCCGCACATGCGGGCGCTCGGCGATCCGACCGAACTGTCCGAGGAACGACGGCTGGCCTACGTCGGGATCACCCGGGCGCGGCAGCGGCTGCACCTCAGCCGCGCCAAGGTGCGCTCGTCGTGGGGGCAGCCGATGCTCAACCCGGAATCCCGCTTCCTGCGCGAGATTCCGCAGGAGCTGATCGATTGGCGCCGCACCGAGCAGGTCGCGGCGTTCAGCGCACCGGGTCGGCTCTCGGGCGGCGGCACCTCATTCGGCGGTGGGTCGTCGCGTCCGGCGCCGAGCCGGCCGGCGGCGGCGCGCAACCGCCCGCTGATCGTGCTGGCGCCGGGGGACCGGGTGACCCACGACAAGTACGGGCTCGGCCGCGTCGAGGAGGTCACCGGGGCCGGGGAGTCGGCGATGTCGCTGATCGACTTCGGCAGCGCCGGACGGGTCAAGCTGATGCACAACCACGCTCCGATCAGCAAGCTGTAGTTCAGCTGGGATCGTGCGCCCAGCGTCTGGTCGCGGGCAGCAGCGCCAGCACCGCGCTGGCCACCGGGAGCACCGGGATCACGTACACCACCCACGGGATCTGCGCGCCCGCGATGAACACGCCACCGAAACCGAGCAGTGCGACCACGGCGCCGATGGCGATCAGGTAGCGGCCCAACCCGCGCCGCAACAGCAGCATGACGATGCCCGTCGCGGTTGCAGCGGCGAACACGAGGGCCAGGAAACCCACTGCGGCACAGAACAATCGGTCGGTGCTCCACCAGCCGGTGATGAGGCTGGTCGCCAACACCAGGGTGGCCCACGCGCTGACCATGGCGACCACGCAGGCCGCCACCGCGGTGCCCGGACCCGCAGGCTTGGGTTTTATGGGCGACAGCAGGCCGGTGGCGGACTCGTCGGCCTGCGGGACGAACGCGGTGGGCGGCGCCACGGGGATGGCCCCGGTCGGGGCGCGACGGATGATGCCGGTCCGGGCGTCGTCGTCGCTGGGCGCGCGGCGAATGATGCGCGTTTCCGCGCCCGAGGGCGGTTCGTCAGGGGGAAGGGGTTTCGGGGGTTCCGTCAACGGCTCAGCCGGCGTAGCCGCCGACGCTGATGCCGCGCTGCGCAAGCCACGGCACCGGATCGATGCGGTCGGTGCCGTTGGGCATGACCTCCAAGTGGAGGTGCGGGCCGGTCGAGAAACCACGGTTGCCGACGGTGGCGATCTGGTCACCGGCCATCACGGCCTGCCCCACGCTGACCGTCCAGGTGTTCACGTGGCCGTAGAGGGTGACGGTGCCGTCGCGGTGGCGCACCTTGACCAGCGCGCCGTAGCCGGCGGTGGGGCCGGCCTCGATGACGACGCCGTCGGCCACGGTGTAGATGGGGGTGCCGATGGGGCTGGCGATGTCGACGCCGGCGTGCAGGGCGCCCCAGCGGTAGCCGAAGCCGGAGGTGAAGATGCCGTTGGTGGGCTTGACGAACAGCGGGGCGGACAGCCGGGCTTCACGCTCGGCGCGCTCCTGCGCGTAGGCGGCGCCCTTGGCGAGTTCCTCGGAGTGCACGCTGCTGCTCGCGGCGGGCGTGACGCTGACGACCTGCATGCCGCGCGGGGCGTCGGGGGCGGCGGTGCCCGGCACGGTGGTGTCGGAGGCCAGCACGGTCTTGGCCGAGGCTTCGTCGGACGGGTTGATGGCGGTGTGGGCCGCGGCGGCCGCGGCTCCGGCCGCCATCGCGGCGATCATGACGCGGCCCTTCAGGGCGCTCGCGGCCGGCTTGCGGTGCTGACCGCCGCTCACGCGCGGGATGACGTCGGTGGCGTCGGGGTCGTGGATGACGTTGATGTCCATCCGGCGCATCAGCGTCAGCGGCATCTCGTCGGTGTCGGCGACGTCGTCGAGTTCCGGGGCGCGCAGGATGTCGGCCTCCGAGCCGAAGGCGCCCTCGTGGAAATCAAGGTCATCCAGGCGCCCGAACTCGTTGAACGGCAAGATGTCGGTCACTTCGTTGGCGTGGAAATCAAGATCGTTACGGGGGGCCGTCGTCGACGTTTGCGCATGTGAGCGCGGTGTCGAGCGATGCGTTGCCAACCTGAAACGTCCCTTGCGTCGTGACCAAAGCGTTACCGAAGCCAGAGAGACGTTAACCAAATTCCAATAGAGGTGGCAACCCAAAGGGGTGTTCCGCGGCGGAATGTGACTTGTATCACGAGTGTCCGCGCGGTGACATCTACCACAACACCGGTGGGCGGTGCGAGTCAGTCGCAGCCGTGTCGATAAAGTTCCCCGAGGCTCCACGCCTCAAACTGTCATCGCCGTCAAGCCGGCAGAGACTGTGCCCCAGTTAGGAAGATATGGATCTTTTCGAGTACCAGGCGAAGGAACTATTCGCCAAGCACAACGTTCCGACCACGCCGGGTCGGGTCACCGATTCTGCCGAGGACGCGAAGGCCATCGCCGAGGAGATCGGCAAGCCCGTCATGGTCAAGGCGCAGGTCAAGGTCGGCGGCCGCGGCAAGGCCGGTGGCGTGAAGTACGCCGCCACCGCCGATGACGCCCTCACCCACGCCGGGAACATCCTCGGTCTGGACATCAAGGGACACGTCGTCAAGAAGCTGTTGGTGGCCGAGGCCAGCGACATCGCCGAGGAGTACTACATCTCCTTCCTGCTGGACCGCGCGAACCGCACCTACCTGGCGATGTGCTCGGTCGAGGGCGGCATGGAGATCGAAGAGGTCGCCGCCACCAAGCCGGACCGGCTGGCCAAGGTGTCCGTGGACGCCGTCAAGGGTGTCGACCTGGCCACCGCGCGCTCGATCGCCGAGCAGGGCCACTTGCCCGCCGAGGTGCTCGACGCCGCCGCGGTGACCATCCAGAAGCTGTGGGAGGTCTTCGTCGCCGAGGACGCCACCCTGGTCGAGGTCAACCCGCTGGTGCGCACGCCGGACGATCAGATCCTGGCGCTCGACGGCAAGGTCACCCTCGACGAGAACGCCGACTTCCGCCAGCCCGGCCACGCCGAGTTCGAGGACAAGGACGCCGCGGACCCGCTGGAGCAGAAGGCCAAGGAGAACGACCTCAACTACGTCAAGCTCGACGGACAGGTCGGGATCATCGGAAACGGTGCGGGCCTGGTCATGTCGACGCTGGACGTCGTCGCCTACGCCGGGGAGAACCACGGCGGGGTCAAGCCGGCCAACTTCCTGGACATCGGCGGTGGCGCCTCGGCCGAGGTGATGGCCGCGGGGCTGGACGTCATCCTGAACGACTCTCAGGTCAAGAGCGTGTTCGTCAACGTCTTCGGCGGCATCACCGCGTGTGACGCGGTGGCCAACGGCATCGTCAAGGCACTGCAGATCCTGGGCGACGAGGCGAACAAGCCGCTGGTCGTCCGGCTGGACGGCAACAACGTCGACGAGGGTCGTCGCATCCTGTCCGAGGCCAACCACCCGCTGGTGATCCAGGCCGACACGATGGACTCGGGTGCTGACAAGGCCGCCGAGCTGGCGAGCAAGTAAGGGAGTTTGCAATGTCTATCTTCTTGAACAAGGACTCCAAGGTCATCGTCCAGGGCATCACCGGCGGCGAGGGCACCAAGCACACCGCGCTGATGCTCAAGGCCGGCACCCAGGTGGTCGGCGGCGTCAACGCCCGTAAGGCCGGAACCACCGTGTCCCACAAGGACTCCGACGGCAAGGACGTCGAGCTGCCGGTCTTCGGCTCGGTGGCCGAGGCCATGAAGGAGACCGGCGCCGACGTGTCGATCGCCTTCGTTCCGCCGGCCTTCTCGAAGGACGCCATCATCGAGGCCATCGACGCCGAGATCCCGCTGCTGGTGGTCATCACCGAGGGAATCCCGGTGCAGGACAGCGCTTATGCGTGGGCCTACAACGTGGAGAAGGGCCAGAAGACCCGGATCATCGGCCCGAACTGCCCCGGCATCATCACCCCCGGCGAGTCGCTGGTCGGCATCACGCCGAACAACATCACCGGCAAGGGCCCGATCGGTCTGGTGTCGAAGTCCGGCACGCTGACCTACCAGATGATGTACGAGCTACGCGATCTCGGCTTCTCCACCGCCATCGGCATCGGCGGCGACCCGGTCATCGGTACCACCCACATCGACGCCATCGCGGCGTTCGAGAAGGACCCGGAGACCAAGGTCATCGTGATGATCGGCGAGATCGGCGGCGACGCCGAGGAGCGGGCCGCCGATTACATCAAGGCCAACGTCACCAAGCCGGTCGTCGGCTACGTCGCGGGCTTCACCGCCCCGGAGGGCAAGACCATGGGCCACGCCGGCGCCATCGTCTCCGGCTCGTCGGGCACCGCCGCGGCCAAGCAGGAGGCCCTCGAGGCCGCCGGTGTGAAGGTCGGCAAGACCCCGTCGGCCACCGCCAAGCTGGCCCGGGAGATCCTGGAAAGCCTGTAGCTCTACCAGCTCAAACAGCTCTACCCCCTCTTGTGCGAGCGTGCGTGTTCCCGGGGCGACACTCCGTCGTTCTTCCGGGAACGCGCACGCTCGCCGAGGTTTCGGGCCAGGAACCGCTCGACCGCGTGGTAGAGCTCGATCTGGTTGTCGGAGTTGAGGAATCCGTGTCCCTCGTCGGCCTTGACCAGGTACTCGACTTCCACGGCCCGGGCCCGCAGCGCCTCGACCATGTTGTCGGATTCGGCCTGCACCACCCGGGAGTCGTTGGCGCCCTGCACAACCAGCAGCGGCGTGCGGATCTTCTCGACATAGCTGATCGGTGAACGGGCCAGCATGTCCGCCTCCTGTTCCGGATCCGATGGGTCGCCGACGTACCGGTACCAGTTGTTGGCCAGGAACGGCCGGGCCACGTTCGGCAGGGTCCGCATGAAGTTGGCCAGGTTCGAGATACCGACGTAGTCGATGGCCGCGGCGAAGACGTCCGGGGTGAACGTCACCCCCACCAGTGCCGCGTAGCCCCCGTAGGACCCGCCGAAGATCGCCACCCGCTCGCGGTCGGCATAACCCCGATCGACGGCCCACTCCACGGCGTCGATCAGGTCATCGTGCATCTTGCCGGCGAACTCGCCGATCGCCGCCTTGGTGAACGCCTTGCCGTAGCCGGTGGATCCGCGAAAGTTTACCTGTAGCACCGCGTATCCGCGGTTGGCCAGCAGCTGCACCTCCGGCTGGAACGTCCACGCGTCGCGGGCCCAGGGGCCGCCGTGGACCAGCAGGACCATGGGGAGGCCGGCGGGCTCGATACCGATCGGCAGCGTCAAGTATCCGTGTAGTTCCAGTCCGTCGCGCGCGGTGAGGCTCACCGGCGTCATCGGCGCCAGCGCGTCGGGGTCCAGTCGCGGGTAGGGGCGGAACAGCAGCCGACTCGCGCCGGTGGCGTGGTTGTAGAAGTAGGTGACGGCGGGGTCGCGATCTCCGGTGAAGCTCACCACCCAGCGCTGCCCGCTGTCGTCGGACGTAATCTGCGCCAGGTCGCCGTCCGACAGCTTGGACAGATTCTCCAGCACCGCAGCGAAATTCGGGTCCAGCGCGTGGATCACCTGCCGTTGCCCGTAGTAGCGCACGCCGAGCAGCTCCCCGGTGCGGGCATCGAGGATCAGCGGCGTCGGCAGACCCAACTGAACGGACAACTCGAGCTCGGGATGGCTGTCGACCTCGGTCTCCGCGCCGGTGTCGACGTCCACGCGGACCAGTCGGATGCGGTCGCGGCCCTTGTTGGAGCCGACCCAGATGCCGGTGCCGTCCGGGGTGATCTGGGTGGGGGACACGCCCACCGGATAGTCGACGCCTGCGTAGCGGGTGATGGTGCGCAGTGTCCCGGTTGTCTTGTCCCAGCGGGACAGTTCCATGTCGCCGTCGGCGGTCATGGCCGAGTTGAACAGTTCGCCGTCGCGGCTGCACAGCCACTCCACGATGTTGCCGGGATTCTCCGCGAGAAGCGTGAGATCGCCGGTGGCGATGTCCAATTCGTAGGGGTCGAACAGTTCGGGATTGCGCTTGTTGAGCTGGACGATGGCCTTGCCCGGCCGGCCCTTGGGCAGTGTGAGCATGGCCCGCACCCCGGGGAACGGGGTGAGGTCGACGGCCCCGGCCTCGGGGTCATCGAGGTCGACGCGGTAGACGTGCCAGTTCTCGTCGCCGCCGCCGTCTTGTAGGTACAGCAGCCAACGCGGATCGTCGGTCCAGTAATAGATGATCACGCTGCGCGTGGTGTCGGCGGTGACACAGCGGGCGTCGTCCGCCAAATCGCCTGTCGCACTAATACTTTGCACCCAGATATTCAAGCGGTCGTTGTGCCACGGCGCCAGATACGCGATGCGGTTGCCGTCGGGCGATATCGTCGCGAGGAGGCGCTCGGGTGGGCTGAAGAAGTCCTCGACCGAGATCAGTTCGGGCATCGTCATAAGAGTCCTTTCGGGTGTGGTCAGGCGGAGACGGGTCCACCGAGGCGGCCGTTGGTGGCTTCCCGGATGGCGCGGTCGATGAGCGCGAGTGCCTCCTGGGCGGTGACCATTTCCTTCTCGACGATCACCGCCCGGCTGACGTCCTCGTCGACCACGCGGAATGCCGCGGTGACGGCCGCCGCGCAGAGTCGGACGGTCAGGTCGGACTCGTCGAGATCCAGGCGCTCGGCGATGACGGGGATGAAGCCGCGCTCCATCTGGTCGTGCACCATCAAATACGCCGTGCGCAGGGCGGGTTCGGCCGCCGACATGGTGGCGATGCGCATGGCGCTGATCTCGTCGGCGACCTCCTGTGGCGTCAACGGGTACGCGGCGCTGTCGGCGGCGAGGTGATCGGCCAGCGACAACTGCGGCGGCCAGCGCTGCAGCATCCCGATGAAGCGATCGACCGTGCGGGTCAGCACGGGTTCCACGCAGCTTTCCTTGGTACGGAAGTAGCGCCAGATGGTGCGGGTGGAGAGCCCCGCGGCCGCGGCGATGTCGTCTCCGCTGGCGCCCGCGACCCCGCGCTCCCAGAACAAATCGCAGGCCAGGCGGGAAACGGCCAGCCGGGCCTCGGCTCGCTTCTCGGTCACGGGCGCCTCCTTCGCTGTCACTTAGTGACACTGTCCACCGTGTCACTTAGTGACACCCGGCGTCAACTCCTACCCGCGCGCGGACACCGCGACATATCGGTTAGCCTGACGAATTAGTTGTCGGGTGTAACCCCGCCAACGTGCGCAAACCCCGTCAGATTGCGGCGTGTCGGGCCGGGGACGCGCCCGCTCGCGCAGAGAAGTGCGCGCGCAAGAAGACGCGCGCAGAGAAAAGTGGAGGTTTGCTCATGGTCGATCCGCGGACACCGGTGGTGGTCGGAGTCGGGCAGTTCACCGAGCGCATCGACGACCCGGACTACCGCGGCATGTCCTCGGTGGACCTGGCCACCGAGGCGGTGCGCGCCGCGCTGGCCGACGCCGGCGTGGACCCCGCGACCGTGGCGGAGGCCGTCGAGGTGTTCGCCGGCCTGCGGCAGTTCGAGATCTGCACGCCGATGCCGCCGCCGCTGGGCGCCTCCGACAACTACGTCCGCTCGGTGGCCCGGCGGGTGGGCGCGAACCCGGCCCGCGCGGTGCTGGAGCCCATCGGCGGCAACGGCCCGCAGAAGTTGATGACGGAGTTCGCCGGTGAGATCGCCGCCGGAACCATCGAGGTCGCGCTGATCCTGGGCTCCGAAAACGGCTCCACCCTCAAGACTTTCGCCAAGCGGCCGGATGCCGACAAGCCTGACTTCACCGAGCGGGTCGGCGGTCAACTCGACGACCGCGGCTACGGCTACGAGCAGTACATGAGCGAGTACACCGTCAAGCACGGGCTCACCGGGGCCCCCGTGCAATACGGGTTGCTGGACAACGCGCGGCGCGCCAAGCTGGGGTTGAGCGTCGACGACTACCGCCGGCAGATGGCCGAGCTGTTCGCCCCGTTCGCCAAAGTCGCTGCGAAGAACCCGTTCTCGGCCTCGCCGGTGGAGCGCTCGGTCGAGGAGCTGGCCGCCGTCACCGCCGAGAACCGGATGATCTGCGACCCGTACCCGCGGCTGATGGTGGCCCGCGACCAGGTGAACCAGGGGGCGGCCGCAGTGGTGATGTCGGTCGCGGCCGCGCAGCGCCTCGGTGTGCCCGAGGAGAAGTGGGTGTATCTGCGCGGGCATGCCGACCTGGTGGAGCAGGACCTGCTGGTGCGCGCCGACCTGGGCAGCAGCGTGTCCGCTGAACTGGCTGTGACAGAGGCACTTCGGGTGGCCGGCATCGGACTGGACGACGTTGCGACGTTCGATCTGTACAGCTGCTTCCCGTTCCCGGTGTTCACCGTGTGCGACACCATGGGGCTCCCCACCGGGGATCCGCGTGGGCTCACCCTCACCGGCGGGCTGCCCTTCTTCGGCGGACCCGGCAACACCTACTCGCTGCACGGGATCGCCGAGACTGTCTGCGAAATGCGGGACCGGCCAGGACAATTCGGTCTCGTCGGCGCCAACGGCGGGGTGATGACCAAGTACTCGGTGGGCGTCTATTCCGCCGATCCCGCCGACTGGGCCGCCGATGACAGTCAGAAACTGCAGGCCCAGATCGCGGCACTGCCCGAAGTGGCCGTCACCCGCGACGTCGACTCCACCGGCGTCATCGAAACCTATTCGGTGCGCTACGACTGGCCGGAGACCACCGGGATCATCATCGGGCGCCTCGACGACGGCAGCCGCTTCATGGCGACCAGCGCCGACGCCGATCTGGTGGCGCTGCTGAGCACCGGAGAACCACTGGGGCAACGGATCTCGATGACTGCCGCCGACGGGACCAATCGGGCGCGACTGGCCTAGAGGTCGAGCGCGGCGAGCGGGCGCAAACCACGGGATTTGCTCGGCGGGTCGGCCGCGGACACGCACGCTCGCGGGGGTGGGTCGCGGGGGTGGGTTACGCCTAGAGGTCGAGCGCGGCGAGCTTGCCGGCCAGCCGCTCGACATACGCGGCGACCTCGTCCTCGGGCTTGTCCGGCAGGCCGAACAGCACCTCGGTGACGCCGAGTTGCTTCCAGTGCGCCAGCTTTTCGGGGTCCGGCTTGAAGTCCAGCGCCACGATCTGCGGTGCGCCGTCACGGCCGGCCGCGGCCCAGGTGTCCTGCAGCAGCTTCACCGGCTCGTCGATGTTGAAGTCCCGCGGGGTGGTGATCCAGCCGTCGGCGGAACGGGCGATCCATTTGAAGTTCTTCTCGGTGCCGGCCGCGCCCACCAGCACCGGGACGTGCGACTGGATCGGCTTGGGCCAGGACCACGACGGTCCGAAGTTCACGAACTCGCCCTCGTAGGCCGCCTCCTCCTTGGTCCAGAGTTCGCGCATGGCCTCGAGATACTCGCGCAGCATGGTGCGCCGACGGGCGGGCGGAACGTTGTGGTCGGCCATTTCGTCGGTGTTCCAACCGAAGCCGACGCCGACCGAGACCCGGCCGCCGGAGAGATGGTCCAGGGTCGCGATGGTCTTGGCCAGGGAGATGGGGTCGTGCTCGACCGGCAGGGCCACCGCGGTGGACAGCCGCACCCGGCTGGTCACGGCGCTCGCGGTGGCCAGCGCGACCCACGGGTCCAGGGTGCGCATGTAGCGGTCGTCGGGCAGGGTCTCGTCGCCGGTGGTCGGATGCGCGGCCTGGCGCTTGACCGGGATGTGGGTGTGCTCCGGCACGTAGAAGGTGGTGAAGCCGTGGTCGTCGGCGAGCTTGGCCGCCGCGGCCGGGGTGATTCCGCGATCGCTGGTGAACAACACGAGCCCAAAGTCCATGGCCAGAATTAGAACGTGTTCTAGTCAGGATGGCAAGGCCGGGGCGTCCGCCTTGGACGCTTCACGATTTAAATGGGTGACCTGCGGGCCCCGGCCCGGTCTGATGCAAGCCATGAGTACTGAACGTATCGCCGACCATGTGAAGTTCGCCTACTGGGTGCCCAATGTCAGCGGCGGGTTGGTCACCAGCGACATCGAGCAGCGCACCCATTGGGGGTATGAGTACAACGCCAAGTTGGCCCGCACCGCGGAGAACAACGGGTTCGAGTACGCGTTGAGTCAGGTGCGCTACGAGGCCAGCTACGGCGCGGAGTACCAGCACGAATCGACCGGCTTCAGCCTGGCGTTGCTGCTGGCGACCGAGCGGTTGAAGGTGATCGCCGCGGTGCATCCCGGGTTGTGGCAGCCCGGCGTGCTGGCCAAGCTCGGCGCCACCGCCGACCACCTCTCCGGCGGCCGGTTCGCCGTCAACGTGGTCACGGGCTGGTTCAAGGACGAGTTCACCCACCTGGGGGAGCCGTGGCTCGAACACGACGAGCGCTACCGGCGCAGCGCGGAGTTCCTGCAGGTGCTGCGCAAGATCTGGACCGAGGACGATGTCGATTTCCGCGGCGACTTCTACCGGATCCACGACTTCACCCTCAAGCCCAAGCCGCTGAACACCCCCGAGCGGCCAAACCCGGAGATCTTCCAGGGCGGCAACTCGACGGCGGCCCGCCGCAACGGCGGCTACTACGCCGACTGGTACTTCTCCAACGGCAAGGATTACGACGGGCTCACCGAGCAGGTCGTCGAGGTCCGCGAGCACGCCCGCGCTGCGAACCGCGAGGTGAAGTTCGGTCTCAACGGGTTCATCATCGCCCGCGACACGGAGAAGGAAGCCAAAGAGGTGCTGCGCGAGATCATCGCCAAGGTCAACAAGCCCGCGGTGGACGGCTTCCACAGCGCGGTGCAGCAGGCCGGCAACTCCACGGGCGATAAGAAGGGCATGTGGGCCGATTCCAGTTTCGAGGATCTGGTCCAGTACAACGACGGGTTCCGCACGGGTCTGATCGGCACCCCCGAGCAGATCGCCGAGCGCATCGCGGCCTACCGCAAGCGCGGCGTCGACCTGATCCTGGGCGGATTCCTGCACTTCCAGGAGGAAATCGAATACTTCGGCGCCCGCGTGCTGCCTCTGGTCCGCGAAATCGAAGCCAGCGAGCAGGATTCGGCGGACAGCCCGGTGTTGATCCCGGCCTGAGGTCGCGGACACGACGGATTGGCGAGTGGCACAGCACCGAAGGTGCGCTAGCGTGGGTGAGCGAATCGTGGTCAGCGCGCCGACGCAGTACTGTTCGGCGGCCGCCGATCGCGGCCCACGAAAGCGTCGCGGGGAGCGGCGCCCACTGACACAGGAGAGGTCATGACCTACTCACCAGGCTCACCCGGTAGCTCCGGCTACCCCTCCGCGCAGCCGCCCGGCTCGTACGGCGCGCCGGCCGCCTACACCCCGGCCACCGAGCCCGGACCGAGCAAGCTGCCGCTGTACCTGTCGGTCGCAGTCGCCGTCCTCGGTCTGATCGCCTATCTGCTGACCTTCGGCCCGATGTTCACCCTCAGTGCGGAGGTCGGGCCCTTCGTCAGCGAGGTGACCGCCGGCGGCAGCGGCCTGCCCATCCTCGCGGCGCTGGCCGCGGCGCTGCTGGCCGGTGTCAGCCTGCTGCCGAAGGCCAACAACTTCCACGCCGTGGTCGCGGTGCTGGCCACCCTCGGCGCCCTGCTCGCGCTGTCCGACCTGCTCGGCAAGCCGGACGGTTTCTCGGTGGGCTGGGCGTTCTGGGTGTTCCTGGCCGCCACCATCCTGCAGGCCGTCGCGGCCGTCGTCGCGCTGCTGTTCGACTCGGGCGTCATCACCCCGCCGGCCCCGCGGCCGCAGTACGACCAGAACCAGTACGGGCAGTACGGCCCGCCCGGGGGTTACTACGGTCAGCCCAGCCAGCCGGTGCCCGGCCCCGGCCAGCGTCCCGGATACCCGTCGCAGTACGGCGGCTACCCGCAGCAGCCGCAGTCCGGCGGCTACGGCGCCCCGCAGCAGGGTGCCCAGCCGAGCGGCGCGCAGCAGGGTTCGCCGACCCCGCCGACCGGTTACCCCAGCTTCAGCCCACCGCCGGCCGTCGGCGGATCGAGCGGCGGGGTCTCCCCGAGCGCGCCGACCCAGCAGGCGCCCACCCAGCCGCCGTCCAGCGGACCCTCGTCGTCGTAACCAGGAATGCCCGCACCTAGCCGAGCGCTGGGTGCGGGCATCGTGGACGTGAATGCACGACAACCCCACGGCGGGCGCACGCCAGGCGCGTGATCTGGTCCGGGTCGCTTTCGGCCCGGCCATTGTCGCGTTGGTGGTCATCGCGGCAGTGGTCCTGCTGCAGCTGCTGATCGCCAACAGCGATATGACCGGCACCTTCGGTGCCATCGCCAGTATGTGGCTCGGTGTCCATGGCGTACCGATCTCGATCGGCGGCCGTGAACTCGGCGTGATGCCGCTGCTGCCGCTGCTGATCATGGTGTGGGGCACGGCGCGCACCACCGCCGCGGCCACCAATCCCGGCTCGAGCTGGTTCGTGATCCGTTGGGTCGTGGCCTCCGCGCTGGGCGGCCCGCTGCTGATCGCGGCCATCGCGCTGGCCGTCATCCACGACGCCGCCTCGGTCCTGACCGAACTGCAGACCCCCAGCGCGCTGCACGCCTTCACCTCGGTGCTGGGGGTGCACGCCGTCGGTGCGCTGATCGGCGTCGGGTCCAAGGTCGGTCGCCGCGCGCTGACCGCCGCCCGGCTGCCCGACTGGCTGATCGGTGCGATCCGTCCGGCATTCGCCGGCGTGCTGGCCCTGATCGGCCTGTCCGGGGCGGTCACCGCCGCCTCGCTGGTCGTGCACTGGTCGACCATGCACGACCTGTACGCCATCACCGATTCGCTGTGGGGGCAGCTGAGCCTGACCCTGCTGTCGGTGCTCTACGTCCCCAACGTCATCATCGGGACCTCCGCGATCGCCGTGGGGTCCAGCGCCCACATCGGCTTCGCGACGTTCAGTTCGTTCACCATCTTCGGCGGCGACATCCCGGCGCTGCCGATCCTGGCCGCCGCGCCGGAGCCCCCGCTCGGGCCGATCTGGGTGGCCCTGCTGATCGTGGGCGCCGCCGCCGGGGTCGCGCTGGGACAGCAGTGCGCGCGACGGCCGCTGCCGCTGCTGCCCGCGCTCGGCAAGCTCGCGGCCGCGTCGCTGCTGGCCGCGGTGACCATGGCGATCCTGGGCCTGGTCGGCGGCGGCGAGTTGGGCAACTTCGGCTCCGTCGGGGTGGACCAGACCACCTTCGGGCCCGGGGTGTTCCTGTGGTTCTTCTGCATCGGGGCGCTGACGGTCGCGATGGCCGGCGGCCTGACCCGTCGGCCCAAACCGGTCCCGACCACGGAACCCCTCGCGGCGTTGGAGGGCCGGGCCGAACCGGCGCCCGAGCCGCCCGCCAAGGCCGATGAGGAGCCCTTCGAGGAGGCGCTGTTCACCGACGACGTCGAGACCAACGCGTTCGAACCGTTGGATCCCGAGGACGCCGTGGAGCAGGACATCATCGTCATGCCCGAGCGGCGCGCGGAGCCGGCTGCGGTGGTCGACGACGGCGACGACGACCTGCCCGACGCCGAGGATCTGTGGGACGCCGACAACGACACCGAGAATGACGCGCCCGGCTCGCGCCAGGGCCGCGAGCCGTCCGACTAAGCTTTCGCCCGTGCAGCAACCGCCCCCCGTCCCGCCGCGTGCCCCCGCCCGGCTGGTCGTGCTGGCGTCGGGCACGGGTTCGCTGCTCGAGTCGCTACTGCAGGCGGCCGTCGAGGACTACCCGGCCCGCGTCGTGGCCGTCGGGGTGGACCGCGACTGCCGGGCCACCCAGATCGCCGAGGCCGCGGGCATCCCCACCTTCTCGCTGCGGTTGCGGGACTATCCCGACCGGGACGCCTGGGATCTGGCGATGGCCGCCGAGGCCGCCCGCTACGAGCCCGACCTGGTGGTCTCGGCGGGCTTCATGAAGATTCTCGGGCGCCACTTCCTGCAGCGGTTCGAAGGCCGGGTGGTCAATACCCATCCCGCGCTGCTGCCGTCGTTCCCCGGCGCGCACGCCGTGGCCGACGCGCTGGCCTACGGGGTGCGCGTGACGGGAACGACGGTGCACCTCGTCGACGACGGCGTCGACACCGGGCCGATCCTGGCGCAGGAGATGGTGCAGGTGCTCGACGACGATGATGAACAGACCTTGCACGAACGCATCAAGGTGGTCGAACGACGACTGCTGGTGGACGTGCTGGCCGCCATCGCGACCCGCGGTGTGACATGGAGTGGACGAAAGGCAGTTTTCGGATGACACGTAAACCGATCCGGCGCGCGCTGATCAGCGTCTACGACAAGACCGGGCTCGAAGACCTCGCCCGCGGTCTGCACGAGGCCGGGGTGGCCATCGTCTCGACCGGTTCGACCGCGAAAAAGATTGCCGACCAGGGCATTCCGGTTACCCCGGTGGAGCAGGTCACCGGCTTCCCGGAGGTGCTCGACGGCCGGGTCAAGACCCTGCACCCCAAGGTGCACGCCGGGCTGCTGGCCGACCTGCGCAAGGCCGAACACGCCGCGGCGCTCGAGGAACTCGGCGTCGAGGCGTTCGAGTTGGTCGTGGTGAACCTGTACCCGTTCAGCGAGACCGTGGCCTCCGGTGCCGACGCGGACGAGTGCGTCGAGCAGATCGACATCGGCGGTCCGTCGATGGTGCGGGCCGCGGCCAAGAACCATCCCAGCGTGGCCGTGGTGGTCGATCCGCTGGGCTACGACGGCGTCCTGGCGGCGGTGCGTGCCGGTGGGTTCACGCTGGCCGAGCGGAAGCGGCTGGCGTCGTTGGCATTCCGCCACACCGCCGAGTACGACGTGGCGGTGGCGTCGTGGATGGGGGCGACGCTGTCTCCCGAGGACTCGGAGACGGCGGCCGCGCTGCCGCAGTGGTACGCCGGCACCTGGCGCCGCTCGGCGGTGCTGCGCTACGGCGAGAACCCGCATCAGCAGGCCGCGCTGTACACCGACGACGGCGCCTGGCCGGGCCTTGCTCAGGCCGAGCAGCTGCACGGTAAAGAGATGTCCTACAACAACTTCACCGATTCGGATGCGGCGTGGCGCGCGGCCTTCGACCACGAAGAGATCTGCGTGGCCATCATCAAGCACGCCAACCCGTGCGGCATCGCGGTCTCCTCGGTATCGGTGGCCGACGCGCATCGCAAGGCCCACGAGTGCGACCCGCTGAGCGCCTTCGGCGGGGTGATCGCGACCAACACGACGGTCAGTGTCGAGATGGCCGAGACCGTCGCCGACATCTTCACGGAGGTCATCATCGCGCCGGCCTACGAGGACGGTGCGGTCGAGATCCTGGCGCGCAAGAAGAACATCCGCATTCTGGTGGCTTCCGAGCTGCAGCCCGGTGCCACCGAGTTCCGTCAGGTCAGCGGCGGGCTGCTGGTCCAGACCCGCGACGAGTTCGGTGCCGACGGCGACGACCCGGCGAATTGGACGCTGGCCACCGGTGAGCCCGCCGACCCGGCGACCCTGGCCGACCTGAAGTTCGCCTGGCGCACGGGGCGCGCGGTCAAGTCCAACGCGATCGTCGTCGCCAAGGACGGCGCCACCGTCGGGGTCGGCATGGGACAGGTCAACCGCGTGGACGCCGCGCGGCTGGCGGTCGAGCGCGCCGGTGACCGCACGCAGGGGGCGGTGGCCGCCTCGGATGCGTTCTTCCCCTTCCCGGACGGGCTCGAGACGTTGATCGAGGCCGGGGTGAAGGCCGTGGTCCACCCCGGCGGGTCGATGCGCGACGAGTTGGTCACCGAGGCCGCCGCCAAGGCCGGCATCACGCTGTACCTGACCGGGTCGCGGCACTTCGCGCACTAGCGGTGCCGTCCGGCTTATCGGGGGACCGGGTGACCAGCTTTGACCTTCGTCGTAGCGTGGAGACGTGACTTCGCCTAGCAATCTTCCTCGCACCCTCGGTGAACTGCGTGCCTCCGGCCATCAGGAGCGCAGCGTCAAGCAGGAGATCCGGGAGAACCTGCTGACCGCTCTGGCTGACGGCACCGACGTCTGGCCCGGCATCTTCGGCTTCGAGGACACCGTGTTGCCGCAGGTCGAGCGGGCTTTGATCGCTGGGCACGACTTTGTCCTGCTCGGCGAGCGGGGCCAGGGCAAGACCCGGCTGCTGCGCTCGCTGGCCAACCTGCTCGACGAGTGGACCCCGGTGATCACCGGCTCGGAACTCGGCGAGCACCCCTACAGCCCGATCACCCCCGAGTCGCAGCGGCGCGCCGCCGAGTCCGGCGAGGACCTGCCGATCGAGTGGCGGCACCGCAGCGAGCGCTACACCGAGAAGCTCGCCACCCCGGACACCAGCGTGGCCGACCTGGTCGGCGACATCGACCCGATCAAGGTGGCCGAGGGCCGCAGTCTCGGGGACCCCGAGACCATCGCCTACGGCCTGATCCCGCGCTCGCACCGCGGCATCGTCGCGGTCAACGAATTGCCGGACCTCGCCGAGCGCATCCAGGTGTCGATGCTCAACGTGATGGAGGAGCGCGACATCCAGGTGCGCGGCTACACGCTGCGGCTGCCGCTGGACGTGCTGGTGGTCGCCAGCGCCAACCCCGAGGACTACACCAACCGCGGCCGCATCATCACACCGCTCAAGGACCGCTTCGGCGCGGAGATCCGCACGCACTACCCGCTGGAACTCGACGCCGAGGTCGGCGTCATCCGACAGGAGTCCCACCTGTCGGCCGAGGTGCCGGAGTATCTGCTGCAGATCACCGCGCGGTTCGCCCGGGCGCTGCGCGAATCCAATTCGGTCGACCAGCGTTCCGGCGTCTCGGCCCGGTTCGCCATCGCCGCCGCGGAGACCGTCGCGGCCTCCGCGCGGCACCGCGGCGCGTTGCTGGGCGAGCAGGAACCGGTGGCGCGGGTGGTCGACCTGAGCACCATCGTCGACGTGCTGCGCGGCAAGTTGGAGTTCGAGTCCGGCGAGGAGGGGCGCGAGCAGGCCGTGCTGGAGCACCTGCTGCGCCGCGCGACCGCCGACACCGCGCAGCGTCTCCTCGGCGGGCTGGACGTGGGGCCGCTGGTGGCCGCGGTGGAGGAGGGTTCGCCGGTGACGACGGGCGAGCGGGTCAGCGCCAAGGATGTGCTGGCCGCCCTGCCGGACCTGCCGGTGCTCGACGAGATCGCCGAGCGGCTGGGAGCCGAGTCCGACGGGCAGCGCGCCTCAGCCATCGAGCTGGCGCTGGAGGCGCTGTACCTGGCCAAGCGCATCGACAAGGTGTCCGGCGAGGGTGAAACGGTCTATGGCTAAAGGCTTCTCGCGGTACTCGCGATACACCGGCGGGCCCGACCCGCTGGCCCCACCGGTCGATCTGCGCGAGGCGCTCGAGGCCATCGGTCAGGACGTGATGGAGGGATCCTCGCCGCGCCGGGCGCTGCAGGAGATGCTGCGCCGCGGCACCCGCAACATGACCGGGGCGGACAAGCTGGCCGCGGAGGCGAACCGTAGACGCCGGGAGCTGTTGCAGCGCAACAACCTCGACGGCACCCTGCAGGACATCAAGAAGCTGCTCGACGAGGCGGTGCTGGCCGAACGCAAGGAGCTGGCTCGCGCCCTGGACGACGATGCCAGGTTCGGCGAGCTGCAGCTGGATTCGCTGTCACCGTCGCCGGCCAAGGCCGTGCAGGAGCTTTCCGAGTACGACTGGCGCAGCCCCGAGGCCCGGCAGAAGTACGACGAGATCAAGGATTTGCTCGGCCGCGAGATGCTCGACCAGCGTTTCGCCGGGATGAAGCAGGCCCTGGAGAACGCCACCGACGAGGACCGTCAGCGCGTCAACGACATGCTGGACGACCTCAACGACCTGCTGGACAAGCACGCCAAGGACGGCGACACCCAGCAGGATTTCGACGACTTCATGGCCAAGCACGGCGAGTTCTTCCCGGAGAACCCGCGCAACATCGACGAACTGCTCGACGCGTTGGCCAAGCGCGCCGCGGCCGCCCAGCGGTTCCGCAACAGCCTGTCGCCCGAGCAGCGCGCCGAACTCGATGCGCTGGCCCAACAGGCGTTCGGTTCGCCGTCGTTGATGAACGCCCTGAACCGGCTCGATGCGCACCTGCAGACCGCGCGTCCCGGCGAGGACTGGGACGGCTCGGAGCGCTTCTCCGGTGACGACCCGCTGGGCATGGGGGAGGGCGCGCAGGCGCTGTCGGACATCAGCGAGCTCGAGCAGCTGGCCGAGCAGCTGTCACAGAGCTACGCCGGGGCCAGCATGGACGACGTCGACCTGGACATGCTGGCACGCCAGCTCGGCGACGAGGCCGCCGTCGACGCCCGCACGCTGGCGGAGCTGGAACGCGCGCTGATGAACCAGGGCTTCCTGGACCGCAGCTCCGACGGGCAGTGGCGGTTGTCGCCGAAGGCCATGCGGCAACTGGGGCAGGCCGCGCTTCGCGATGTGGCCCAACAGCTTTCGGGTCGCCACGGGGAACGTCAGACCCGGCGGGCCGGCGCGGCCGGCGAGCTGACCGGCGCCACCAGACCGTGGGCGTTCGGGGACACCGAGCCCTGGAACGTCACCCGGACGCTGACCAATGCCGTGCTCCGCACCGCCGGCACGGGCGAATCGGCCACACCGCTGCGGATCTCGGTGGACGACGTCGAGGTCTCCGAGACCGAGACCCGCACCCAGGCCGCCGTGGCCCTGCTGGTGGACACCTCGTTCTCGATGGTGATGGAGGGGCGCTGGCTGCCGATGAAGCGGACGGCCCTGGCGCTGCACCACCTGGTGAGCACCCGGTTCCGCTCGGATGACCTGCAGATCGTCGCCTTTGGGCGGCATGCCCGCACCGTGTCGGCGGCCGAACTGACGGGCCTGGAAGGCGTCTACGAGCAGGGCACCAACCTGCACCACGCCCTGGCGCTGGCGACCCGGCACCTGCGCAGGCACCCGAACGCCCAACCCGTCGTGCTGATCGTGACCGACGGTGAGCCCACCGCCCACCTCGAGGACTTCGGCGACGGCGCGGAGGTCTTCTTCGACTACCCGCCGCATCCGCGCACCATCGGCCTGACGGTGCGGGGTTTCGACGAGATCGCGCGACTTGGCGCTCAGGTCACCATATTTCGGCTGGGCAGCGATCCGGGCCTGGCCCGGTTCATCGACCAGGTGGCGCGCCGGGTCGAGGGCAGGGTGGTCGAACCCGACCTCGACGGGCTCGGCGCCGCCGTGGTGGGGGACTACCTCAAGGCGCGACGCCGGCGCTAGTTTCCGATCTGGGGGGATACGGATGGCCACGACATTCAGCTACAAGCTGCTGCAACTCGCGCTCGTGGTGATCGGCGCGCTGATGATTCTGCTTTATCCGCTGGCGGCGGTCTGGCCGTCGGGGTGGGCGTGGCATGCCGGCGCCCCACACGAATCGCACTACTTCATGATGATCGTCGCGCTGTACGCGACTTTGGGTGCCTTCCTGCTCAACGCGGCGCGACGGCCCGAGGCCCATCTCAGCCTGATCTGGTTCACCGTGGTCTCGAGCGCCGCCCACGCCGCGGTGATGGCGGTGCAGGCTCTCGGCAGCGCGCAGCACCGCGGACACCTCTGGGGCGATGTCCCGGGGCTGCTCATCGCGGCCGTGGTGTTGGCGGTCCTGGTACGGACTTCGGCGGGGCGCGGGGCCTGAGTCGAGGTCGCCACAAGATGCCGCGGCGGCTGTAGCGGCGCCGAATCCGCAGCCGTGGGAGCAATTTCAGCGCGGAGCACAAAGCTACGTGTACTTGTAGAACCCCGGTGCCGATGCGCCAGGTGTTGTCGACGTCGCCGGGTTCGGCGTAGCCGCCGGCTACCAATTCCAGGGCCGCCCGCAAAAACGGAACCAGCAGGGTATTGAGGACGTAACCCGCCTTCTCCTTGTGGATTTCGATGGGCACCATGCCGATGGCCTCGGCGCCGCGGTCGTGGGGGACTACCTCAAGGCGCGACGCCGGCGCTAGTTCCGATCTGGGGGGGAACGGACGGCCTCGGTTACCGCCCCAGCGGGCCGTCACTTAATGTTCACTCAGGAACTTCCAAGCGTCCTAGTAGAGTGCTTCGTGCACGCTACGCATCGTTGAAACTTCCCCAGAACGAGAGACTGCCACCATGGCGTTCAAGCCAGTCCTGACCAGCGGAGTCGCGCTCGCCGCTGCGGCCGCCGTCGTCGCGGCCGCTCCTGCGGTCATTCCCACAAAGGGCACCCAGGTCGTCGTGAACGCATCGGCCGAGTTGGCGAGCCCCAGGTCGTTGACCGTCGCCGAGGTGCAGCTTCTCGCGAGCCTGACCGATGTCCTGGCGGGCATCCCCGACGTGTACTTCAACGGGTACGGCGCGAACTATCAGGCCTGGGTGGATTACCAGTACGCCCGGTACGGCTACACGCTCTTGAACGCGGCGTATCTCGAGGAAAACGCCAAGTTGGTCGAGGGCTACTACTACCTCATCGGTGAGGACGGTGAGCTTGGCACCGTAGCCATCGCCGACGCCGACCGCTACCAGCTCGACGCGGACGGAAACTTTGTCGTCTATCACGGCGACACGCCCAACGCCGGTATCAAGGGTGTCATCAACCTGATCACCGACGCTTTGGTGCCCGACGTCCCATTCCTGAACGACAGCCCGTACTTCAGCGAGATCGAACATCTCGACAGCGATTACCTCCACGGTGGTTTGTTCCGCCCCGTGGATTACCACGTCGTGCCCATCGTCGAGGATTTCAGCCCGTTTGAGGGCAAGTACCTCAAGGCGTACCTCGATGACGGCCTCCTCGCCGGCACTCTCGCTGAGTTCGTGGACGAGTTCGATGACCTCCTGAACGATGTGCCTTCGGAGGCGATCAGGGGCTTTGTCGCGGCTGGTTACCTGGGCGCGATCGCCGCGATCATCGAAGGGGCGATTCCGACTCTGACTCCGGACCCGGAGACCGAGACGGAGACGGCGGCGGTACGAGCCATCCAGGTCAGTGACGAGGTCGCCGAAGCGCAGACCGAGGAACCCAAGGCCAGCCCCTTCGCCAAGTATGCAGACCTGGCGGCGGACTTCGATCTCGGTAGCAATGACTCCGCGAGCCAGGTCGCCAAGTCGCAGACAAAGGCGGCCGTCGCTGATCCGGTGGCAGACGCTGAAGTGCCCGCTGCGCAGGTCGAGGACATTCAGGAGATCGCGGAATCGCCCGAGACCGCCGCGCAGTCGCCGGCTGAGGAATCGCCGAAGCCGTCGAATTTGCGCGAGCGTCTTGCTGACGCCGGTGCGGAGTTCTCGGACGCGGTGTCCACGGCCAAGACGAAGGCGGCAGAGCGTCGCGTGGTCGCCAAGGAGCGGGCACAGGAGCGTCGCGAAGCCATCCGGGACCGGTTGGACAACGTCAGGGACAGCCTCACGGGCGGCACCGCCAAAGCCGACAAGGACAGCACCGACAAAGCGGACAAGTCCGCCAAGGACAAGGCTTCCGGGGCCGACAAGGCGGACAAGTCCGACAATGACAACAAGGGCAACAAGTCCGACAAGAGTGAGTAAGTCGGGGGCCAAATTGCGGTGAGGGCTACGGTCTCGCCGTAGCGGCAATTTCGGCGCGGGGCACAAAGCTACGTGTATTTGTAGAACCCCTGCCCGGCTTCCAGGCCGAGCTTGCCCTTGTCGATGTAGTTCTGCTTCAGCCAGGTCGCCAACTGCTGCGCGTCGTCGTCGCCGTGGACCATGATGTTGTACGGCGTCCGCAGCCCGATGATGTCGTAGATCTGGAACGGTCCGGCGGGGGCCCCGGTGCCGATGCGCCAGGTGTTGTCGACGTCGCCGGGTTCGGCGTAGCCACCGGCCACCAATTCCAGGGCCGCCCGCAGGAACGGGACCAGCAGCGTATTGAGGACGTAACCCGCCTTCTCCTTGTGGATTTCGATGGGCACCATGCCGATGGCCTCGGCGAAGGCGACCACCTGCTGGAACACCTTCGGGTCGGTCTCGGACGTGCCCATCACCTCGGCGATGTTGGCGAACCAGATCTTGTTGGCGAAGTGCATGGCCAGGAAGCGGTCGGGACGGCCGGTGGCATCCGCGAGGTCACTGGGCAGCATCGTCGACGAGTTGGTCGTGAAGATGGTCTTCGACGGCGCCAGCGAAGCGAGCTTCTGGTAGATCTGCCGTTTGAGCTCGAGGATCTCCGGGACGGCTTCGATGATCAGGTCGGCGTCGGCAGTGGCTTGGCCCAGGTCGGTGGTGAGGGTCAGGTGGCCCAGTGCGGCCTCGGCCGCGCCGTCGGCACCGCCGGGCACCTCGGCGCGATACGTCGCGACGAGCTTGTCGAACCGCTTGCGGGCGGTCGCGAGCGCATCGTCATCGATGTCATAGACCGTGACCGGGAAACCCTTGAACGCGCTCTGATAGGCGATCTGCGAGCCCAACACTCCGGCTCCGAGCAGGGTGACGGTGCGGATCTGGGTGGGCATCGGCGCTCCGATCTCGGCGTTGCGGGTTCCTGTCAGCCTAAGCCCGCGAGGCCTGCTGGGCCTTTCAACCTCGCGTACCTCGCCGGGTCTAGCAAACTTTGTGTGACAGAAGTGGGCCTACCCCTCCGGTCTCGGAACAACACGATGGTCGGTACAAATAGGGTATGAATACTGGCCAGATTGCGAGCTTCTGTTGCCGACGGGCAAACCGTCACTTAGCATCCTCTCAGGGGGTTTTGAGTTTTTGGGGCGGGGGCGTTGGGCGCGCCCCGTGAGCGGCATCAAAAGTTCACAAAAGAATTGGGGGATTCTTCCATGGGGGCCAAGCCGATCCTGACCACGGGCGTCGCACTCGCGGCAGCCACGGCCATCGTTGCCGCAACCCCGGCGATATTGCCGAAAGAAACTGAAAAGACTTATATCACAACCACTTCCGCACCGCTGGATCCTACGTTGCGGCAGCTGAGCGGTGCCGATTATCGGCTGATGGCCGTGACGTTCCCCGGACTGCTGCAGGCTTTCTTCAACGGCTATGGGAAGCAACTGGACAACGAAACCGTGGTGCTGGGGCCCCTGGGCGCCCTGTACTACCTGCTGGATCAGGGCGTACTTGCCGAGGTGGAGGTCGACGACCACTTCTTCGAGCGGGGACCCCGCGCGGCCGCCGGCCACCTGGCCCGGCAAGCCGGGTTCGATGAACTCGCGGAGTTCCTCGAGAACCCCTTGGAAGACCTGCGGGAAACCTTCATCGAGGTGGTCAACCGGCTCACCGGCGGCACCGGGGACCTGGACGACGAGAACATCGAACTCACCTTCGCGGCGAAACTGGTCAAAGGGTTCCTGCTTGAAGGCGGGCCCCTGGGTGTCATCCGGGTGATCGTCAACGAGATCAAGCAGGCGTTCGATCTGGATGAGCCCGAGGCCGTCGTGCTCAACGAGCCCGCGATCCAGCGGCAGGCCATGATCGAAGAGCCGGAACTGCCCAAGCCGGAAGGACCGGAGAGCATCCGGTTCGAGGCGGACCCCGATCCCGAACCCGCGGAGAAGATCGAAACCGTCGATCCCGATTCATCGAGTCCCAATCCTCCTGCGGAGGTGAAGATCTCGTCGTTCTTGCCCGAAGCTGGAGATGTCAAGGAGCCCACCGGGCAGGCCGGTGCCACCAAGGACTTCCAGCCTTCCGCGATTCCGCAGCCCGAGGCCGAGCAGTCCGAGATCGAGCAGCCCGAGGAATCCGAAGACGTGGGCAAGACCAAGGCCGAGTTGCGTCGCGAGGTACTCCAGGAGCGCCGCGAGGCCGCCAAGGAACGCCGCGAAGCCCTCGAGGAACGCGTCAACGACGTGCGGGACAAGGTCAAGGACGTCGTGGAGCGCGCCACCGGGTTCGGCGATGAGGATCAGGGCGACGACGGCGGGGACGATTCCAGCAACGATGCCGGCAACAACGGCAACGACGACGACAACGACGGCAACGACAACAACGAGGCCGGCGGCGAAGGTTAGCTGACGTCGTCCTGGCTGTGCGGCCGGCGGTTCTTGCGCTTGATGCCGACGTTGCCCCAGAGCGCGAAGCCGTGGATCCGGATCTTCGGTGCGCCCGGGGAACCGTGCTCCTCGACGTGGTCGAACCCGCCCATGACGCCCGACCCGTCGACCGTGACGTTGACCTCCGGCGGCAACAAGATGGTCTGCCCGCCCATGATCGAATAGGCGCGGATGTTCACCTCGGGCGAGGTGAAGTCGGCGTAGCGCAGGTCGATGACACCGCCGCCCCAGAACGTGAACGTCGTCAGCTTCTGCGGGACGTTCCAGCGACCGCGGCGCTGGAATCCGCTCAGGATCGCCAGCAGGACGGTCGAGGGGGCGGGCTTGCAGGCACCGCGGCGAGTGTTGGCGATGACGGGCAGATCGGCGGAGAGTCGGTCCAGCTCACCGTAGGTTTCGGCGGCGTAGGCCTTGTTCAGGCGGCTCTCGTATTCCGACAGGTCCAGCAGCCCTTGTGCCGCCGCATCGGTCAGCAGTTGGGCGGCCTGTATCCGGTCGGTGTCCGCGGCTCGTAGTGATGAGTCGCGCTGCGCTGAATCGCTCATCGCTGACGAGCCTACGACGCGTGTTGTCAACCGCAAAGCGAGGTCTGCTAATCGTTAGCTTCCGTGACCGTTTCGGCCCAATTCGGTGGCCGCTTTTGTAGAAACGCGAGCATCCCCTCCCGGGCCTCCGCCGAGACGAACAACCGCGCCGACTCCCGGGTCCACTGCTCGGCGTCCCGGTCGAATCCCGCCAGGATTGCGGCGGTGGTCAGGCGTTTCGATGCCGCCAGGCCCTGCGGCGATCCCTTCGCGAGCGCATCGACCAACCTTGCGACCTCGGCCTCGACGTCGTCGGCGGCGATGCTCACCAGCCCGATCTGCGCGGCCACGTCAGCGGTGAAGGTCTCTCCGGTCAGGTAATAGCGACCTGCAGCACGCGGGGCCAGCTTCGGCAGCAAGGTCAGCGAGATGATCGACGGCGCGACACCGATGCGGGCCTCGGTCAGCGCGAAGCTGCTCTGGGGTCCGGCGACCACGATGTCGCAGGCCCCCACCAGGCCCATGCCGCCGGCGCGAACATGCCCGTCGATCACCCCGATCACCGGCAGCGGACATTCGACCAGCGCCCGCAGCAGCGCCGTCATCTCGCGGCCGCGCTCGGCGGCCAGCGTTTCGGGATCGGTGGAGCCACCCGAGGCCTGGCTGAGATCGGCGCCCGCGCAGAACGTGCCGCCGATGTGCCCGAGCAGCACCATCCGGACCTCGGGATCGGCGACCGCGGCACGCAGCCCCGCGTGCAGTCCGGAGACCAGGGCGGTCGACAGCGCGTTGCGGTTGTGCGGCGAGTTCAGCGTCAGCCGGGCGGCCCGACCCTCGACGCGGTAGTCGACCCGCGGTTCCTGGGGTGCGTCCATCAGTACGAGCGGGGCAGGCCCAGCGAGGTCTGGGCGACGAAGTTGAGGATCATCTCCCGGCTCACCGGGGCGATGCGGGCCAGCCGCGAGGCGGTGAGCACCGAGGCGATGCCGTACTCCTTGGTCAGGCCGTTGCCGCCCAGGGACTGCACCGCCTGATCTACCGCGCGCACCGAGGCCTCCCCGGCTGCGTACTTCGCCATGTTGGCGGCTTCGGCGGCCCCGAAGTCGTCGCCGCTGTCGTAGAGCGCGGCCGCCTTCTGCATCATCAGCTTGGCCAGTTCGACTTCGATGTGGTTGGCGGCCAATGGGTGCGAGATGCCTTGGTGCGCGCCGATCGGCGTCTTCCACACCTGCCGGGTCTTGACGTACTCGGTGGCCTTGCCGATCGCGAAGCGGCCCATGCCGACCGCGCTGGCCGCGCCCATGATCCGCTCCGGGTTCAACCCGGCGAACAACTGCGCTATCGCGGCGTCCTCGGAGCCCACCAGCGCGTCGGCCGGTAGCCGCACGTCGTCGAGGAACACCTGGAACTGGAACTCCGGGCTGACGATCTCCATGTCGATCTTGGTCCACGACAGGCCGGGGGTGTCGGTGGGCACCACGAACAGCGCGGGCTTGAGGTTGCCCGTCTTGGCTTCCTCGGTGCGACCCACCACGAGCAACGCCTGCGCCTGATCGACACCGGAAATGAACACCTTTTGCCCGGACAGGACCCAGTCGCTGCCGTCGCGGCGCGCGGTGGTGGTGATGCGGTGCGAGTTGGAACCGGCGTCGGGTTCGGTGATCGCGAAGGCCATGGTGGTGGTCCCGTCGGCGATGCCGGGCAGCCAGCGCCGCTTCTGCTCGTCGGTGCCGAACTTGGCGATGATGGTGCCGTTGATGGCCGGCGACACCACCATCATCAGCAGCGCGCAACCCGACGCCGACATCTCCTCCATCACCAGCGACAGCTCATACATGCCGGCCCCGCCGCCGCCGTACTCCTCCGGCAGATTCACCCCGATGAAGCCGAGTTTGCCTGCCTCCGACCATAGTTCACTGGTGTGTTCGCCGGCGCGGGCCTTCTCCAGGTAGTAGTCGGGCCCGTAGTTGGCCGCCATCGCGGCAACGGCCGACCGCAGCGCCTGCCGCTCGGGGCTTTCGATGAATCCGGTGTCCGTCATCGTGAGCTTTCCTCTTCTGTGGTGGGGTCGGCGACCAGTGCCAGCACGGCGCCCATCTCGACCTGCTGACCGGCAGTGACGTGAAGTTCGGTGAGAATGCCGTCCCCTGGGGCGGTCAGGGTGTGTTCCATCTTCATGGCCTCCAGCCAGACCAGGGGCTGCCCCGCGGTCACGGGCTGTCCGACCGCGGCGCCGGTGCGGGTCACCACGCCGGGCATCGGCGCCACCAGCGAGCCCTCGGCCACGGCGGTCCCGGGCTCGACGAATCGGGGCACCACGGTGAACTCGACCCCGCCGCGGGGCGAGTCCACGCAGACGGTGTCGTCGTATCGAGTTACGGCGTAGGCGGTTTCGACGCCGGACGCATCGGACAGGACAACGCGAGTCGGTGACGAGGACACCACGCGCACGTCGTCGTCGGGCAGGGCCAGGCCGCTCCGGCCGAACCGGTACTCGACGCGGTGCTCGTCGTCGGTGCCGTCCCGGTAGGTCTTGCTCTGGTTGGCCGACGGCACATTGCGCCACCCGATTGGGGTGCCGAGTGCCACCGGCAGGGTGGCGCGGTTGTGTTCGGCGTCGGCCACCGCCGCGGCCACGGCCGACAGACGACGGTCCGCGGCGCCGACCCGCGGTGCGGCCAACGCGGCCAGGCCGTGGGTATCGAAGAATACGGTATCGGTGTTGCCGGCCAGGAACGCCGGGTGTCCGAGCACATTGATCAACAGGTCACGGTTGGTGCGCAGGCCGTGCAGGCGGGTGCGGGTCAGCGCATCGGCCAGCAGGGCCGCGGCCCGGCGACGGGTCGGCGCGAAGGAGATGATCTTGGCCAGCATCGGGTCGTAGTGGATGGAGACCGCCGTCTGGTCCACGATGCCGGAGTCGAGCCGGATCCCGGGCCGGCCGGAACTTTCGAACTCGGTGCGGGCGGTGGGGACGGCGAAGCGCCGTACGGTGCCGGCCTGGGGTTGCCAGTCCTTGGCCGGGTCCTCGGCGTAGAGCCGGGCCTCGATCGAATACCCATGGGCCGCCGGTGGTTCGAGGGACAGGCGCTCGCCCTCGGCCACCCGCAGCTGCAACTCGACCAGGTCCAGCCCCGTGGTCGCCTCGGTGACCGGGTGCTCGACCTGCAGCCGGGTGTTCATCTCCAGGAAGTAGAACTCGCCCGCCGACTCACCCTGCCCGGAGGCGAGGAACTCCACCGTCCCGGCGCCGGTGTAACCGATGGCCTCGGCCGCCAGCCGGGCCGCGTCGAAGAGCCGGCCGCGCATGCCGTCGACCCGTTCCACCAGCGGGGACGGGGCCTCCTCGATGATCTTCTGGTGCCGGCGCTGGATCGAGCATTCCCGTTCGCCGACCGCCCAGACCGTGCCGTGGTGGTCGGCTAGGATCTGCACCTCGACGTGGTGGCCGGTGGGCAGGTAACGCTCGCAGAACACGGTGGGGTCGCCGAAGGCGGACTCGGCCTCGCGGCGCGCCGAGGCGACTGCGTCCGGCAGCGCGGCCAGGTCGCTGACCACGCGCATGCCGCGCCCACCGCCACCGGCGGAGGCCTTCACCAGGACCGGCAACTGCTCGGCGGTCAGGCCGTCCGGGTCGAGTTCGTCGAGGATCGGGACCCCGGCGGCGGCCATCGTCTTCTTGGCCTCGACCTTGGATCCCATCGCCGCGATCGCCGCGGCGGGGGGCCCGATCCAGACCAGGCCGGCGGCCGTCACCGCCTCGGCGAATGCGGCGTTCTCCGAGAGGAATCCGTAGCCGGGGTGCAGGGCGTCGGCCCCGGCCGCGCGGGCCGCGGCCACCAGCGCCTCGGCATCGAGATAGCTGTCCACCCGGATGCGGGTGTCGGCGTCGGCGACGTGCGGGGCGTCGGCGTCGGGATCGGTGTAGACGGCGACGGTGGCGATGCCCAGGCGTCGGCAGGTCGCGAACACCCGGCGGCTGATCTCGCCGCGGTTGGCAACCAGAACCTTGGTGATCATCGGCGGCTACATCCGGAAGACGCCGAAGTTCGACGTCCCCTCGATCGGGCCGCTGGCGATGGCGGACAGGCACATTCCCAGCACCGTGCGGGTGTCGCGGGGGTCGATGACGCCGTCGTCGTACAGCCGACCGGACAGGAACATCGGCAGCGATTCCGCCTCGATCTGCGCCTCGACGGCCGCGCGCAAGGCCGCGTCGGCGTCCTCGTCGACCTGCTGACCGCGCGCCTGCGCGGCGGCGCGGCTGACGATCGACAGCACCCCGGCCAACTGGGTGCCGCCCATCACGGCCGACTTCGCCGAGGGCCAGGCGAACAGGAACCGCGGATCGTAGGCACGCCCGCACATGCCGTAATGCCCAGCGCCGTAGGACGCGCCGATCAGCAGCGAGATGTGTGGCACGGTCGAATTGGACACCGCGTTGATCATCATCGAGCCGTGCTTGATCATGCCGCCGGCCTCGTAGTCCTTGCCCACCATGTAGCCGGTGGTGTTGTGCAGGAACAACAGTGGCGTGTCGGAACGGTTGGCCAGCTGGATGAACTGGGTGGCCTTCTGCGACTCCGCGCTGAACAGCACGCCGCGCGCGTTGGCCAGGATGCCCAGCGGATATCCGCACACGGTAGCCCACCCGGTGACCAGCGAGCTGCCGTAGAGCGGCTTGAACTCGTCGAAATCCGAGCCGTCGACCACGCGGGCGATCACCTCGCGCGGGTCGAACGGGATGCGCAGGTCGGCGGGCACGATCCCGATGAGTTCCTCGGCCGGCAGCCGCGGCTCGACGAACGCCCGCGGCTTCGGGCCCTTCTTGGTCCAGTTCAGCCGGGTGATGATACGCCGACCGATCCGCAGGGCATCGAGTTCGTCGACCGCGAAGTAGTCGGCCAGACCCGATGTGCGGGCGTGCATCTCGGCGCCGCCGAGTTCCTCGTCGTCGGATTCCTCCCCGGTGGCCATCTTCACCAGCGGCGGCCCGGCCAGAAAAACCTTGGAGCGGTCCTTGATCATCACCACGTGGTCGGACATGCCCGGGATGTAGGCCCCGCCCGCGGTCGAATTGCCGAACACCAGCGCGATGGTCGGGATGCCGGCCGCCGACAGTCGGGTCAGGTCGCGGAACAGCCGACCGCCCGGGATGAAGATCTCCTTCTGGGTGGGCAGGTCCGCACCGCCGGACTCCACCAGGGAGATCACCGGCAGCCGGTTCTCGAGCGCGACCTGGTTGGCCCGCAGTGTTTTCCGCAGCGTCCACGGATTGCTGGTGCCGCCCTTTACCGTGGGGTCGTTGGCCACGATCATGCACTCGACGCCCTCGACCACCCCGATGCCGGTGACCACGCTCGCACCGACCTGAAACTCGCTGCCGTAGGCCGCCAGCGCGCACAGTTCCAGGAACGGCGAATCCGGATCCACCAGCGCCTCGACCCGCTCCCGCGCCGTGAGCTTTCCGCGGGCGCGGTGCCGGTCGACGTACTTGGTCCCGCCGCCGGCGACCGCCGCGGCCAACTGGGCCTCGAGCTCCGCGAGCTTGACCGTCAGGGCCTCGGCAGCCTCCGAGTACGCCGCGGAGCCGGTGTCCAGGGTGGACGGCAGCACGGTCATGGGAGATATCCAAGCGTCTTGGCGGCCAACCCGGTCAGGATTTCGGTGGTCCCGCCGCCGATTCCCAGGATCCGCATGTCCCGGTATTGGCGCTCGACCTCGGATTCGGCCATGTATCCCATCCCGCCGAACAACTGAACGGCCTGGTGGGCCACCCAGTCGCCGGCCTCCACGGCGGTGTTCTTGGCAAAGCACACCTCGGCGATCAGGTTCGCGGCGTCGGGGCCGCCGGCGAGTTGGCGTTCCACGACGTGCCGGGCGTACACGCGCGCCACGTCGACGCGGCGCGTCATCTCCGCCAGGGTGTTCTGCACCGCCTGTCGGGAGATCAGCGGCCGCCCGAAGGTCTCCCGGTCCCGGCACCACGCCACCGTGAGGTCGAGGCAGCGCTGGGCGCTCGAATACGCCTGGGCGGCAAGGCCGATCCGTTCGGAGACGAAGGCCGCGGCGATCTGCAGGAAGCCGCTGTTCTCAGCGCCGATCAGGTTGGCCGCCGGAACCCGGACGTCGGTGTAGGACAGTTCGGCAGTGTCACTGGAACGCCAGCCCATCTTGTCGAGCCGCCGGGTCACTTGAAAACCAGGTGTGCCCTTCTCCACCACCAGTAGCGAGACACCGGCGGCCCCCGGCCCGCCGGTGCGCGCCGCGGTCACCACGTAATCGGCGCGCACCCCGGAGGTGATGTAGGTCTTGGCGCCGTTGACGACGAAGTGGTCGCCGTCCCGGACCGCGCGGGTGGTCAAGTGCCCGACGTCGGATCCGCCGCCCGGTTCGGTGATGGCCAGCGCGCCGATCTTCTCGCCGCGCAGCGTCGGTCGGACGAACTCGTCGATCAGCCGGACATCCCCGGAGGCCGCCATGTGCGGCACCGCGATGCCGCTGGTGAACAACGACGCGAAAACCCCGCCCGGACAGCCCGCTTCGTGCAGTTCCTCGCAGATCACCAGCGCGTCGGCGGCGTCGCCGCCCTCACCGCCGACCGATTCCGGGAAGCCGGCGCCGAGCAGGCCGGCCTCGGCGGCCTTGCGGTGCAGGTCGCGGGGGAGTTCACCGGCCCGCTCCCAGTCGTCGACGTGCGGCAGGATGTCGCGCTCGGCGAACCCGCGCACCGTCTTGCGCAGCTGATCCCGCTCGGGGGTGGCCCAGATGCTCACGGCAGCAGCCTTTCGGGGATGTCGAGGTGGCGGGCCCGCAACCATTCACCGAGACCCTTGGCCTGCGGGTCGAACCGCGCCCCGTAGGCCACCCCTTCGCCGAGGATGCCCTCGATGACGAAGTTCATCGCGTACAGGTTGGGCAGCAGGTGCCGGGTGACGGTGAAGCCCGCGGTCTCCGGCAGCAACTGTCGCAGCGCGGGCACCGTCAGGGTGTGGGCCAGCCACCGCCATTGCTCCTCGGTGCGGACCCAGACCCCGATGTTGGCGTTGCCGCCCTTGTCGCCGCTGCGCGCGCCCGCGATGGAGCCCAACGGCACCCGTCGGGTCGGGACGTCGGGCAGGGCCTCGGGAAGCGGTGTGTCGTCGACGGGGCGCAGTTCGCGGGTGTCGTCGGCCGCGGGAATGTCGGTGCGGGTGCCGTCGGCGTGGACCGCGACGTGGGGCACCTCGCCGGCGGCGACGTAGCCGGGGCGGAAGACCCCGTAGACCTGACCGTCGCCGGGCGGTGCGGTGACGTGGAAGCCTGGATAGCTGGCCAGCGCGAGTTCGATTCCGGCGCTGGTGAATTGCCGCCCCACCTTGGCGGGGTCGGTGTCGCGGACGGTGCAGTGCAGCAGCGCGCTCGCGGTCTCCTCGGTGTCGGCGTCGGGATGGTCGGTGCGGGCCAGGTTCCACTGCAACTCCGCGGGCCGGACCGGCAAGGCCGCCTCCAGTTGGCGACGCACCAACGCGGCCTTGGCCTCGATGTCCAGCCCGGTCAGGACGAAGGTCACGGTGTTGCGAAAGCCGCCGATGCTGTTCAGCGACACCTTCAGGGTGGGCGGGGGCGGCTCGCCGACGGCGCCCGTGATGGCGACCCGGTCCGGACCCCGCTGCGCCAACGTCACGCTGTCCATCCGGGCGGTCACGTCCGGATTGGCGTAGCGACCGTCGGTGATCTCGTAGAGCAGTTGGCTGGTGACGGTGCCGACGCTGACCTGCCCGCCGGTGCCGGGGTGCTTGGTGATCACCGCGGAACCGTCGTCGTGCACCTCGGCCAGCGGGAAACCGGGGTGGGTGAGGTCGGCCACCTCGGTGAAGAACGCGTAGTTGCCGCCGGTGGCCTGGATGCCGCACTCGATGACGTGCCCGGCGATCACCGCGCCGGCGAGTCTGTCGTAGTCGGTGCGGCGCCAGCCGAAGTGCGCCGCGGCGGGGCCGACGATCACCGAGGCGTCGGTGACGCGCCCGGTCACGACGACGTCTGCCCCCGACTGCAGGCAGTCCACGATGCCCCAGGCGCCCAGATACGCGTTGGCGGTGAGCACGTCGCCGAAGCCGAGGTCGGCGGCGCGACCCAGCAGGTCATCGCCCTCGACATGCGCGACGCGGACACCGAGGCCGAGTTTGTCGGACAGGGCGCGCACGGCGGCGGCCAGGCCGGCCGGGTTCAGGCCGCCCGCGTTGGCGACGATGCGCACGCCCTTGTCCTGGGCCAGCCCCAGGCAGTCCTCGAGTTGGCGCAGGAAGGTCTTGGCGTAGCCGCCCTCGGGATTCTTCATCCGGTCGCGCCCGAGGATGAGCATGGTCAGCTCGGCCAGGTAGTCGCCGGTCAGGTAGTCCAGCTCGCCGCCCTCGAGCATCTCCCGCATGGCCGCGAGGCGGTCGCCGTAGAAGCCCGAGCAGTTACCGATGCGCACCGCACCCGTCACGCGCACTCCTCACCCTTGCCGGCCACCTCGGCACGTTACCCGGTACCGCCGGTCCCGGGTCAAGGGATGAGGGCGACATACTTACGCAGTGTTGAGTCCCTGGGGACGGCTACCGTTCGCCGTGCTGTGGCTGGTGCTGGGCGTGGTGATCGGCATGAGCGAACCGCTGAGCGAAACCGGCCGCGGACGCAGTTCGCCGATCATCGGCTGGCTGGTCGCCGTCGCGGCCGTCGGGATGGTGATTGCGCTGGTTCGTGAGGCGAAAGCTCCGGTGCCGCCCGTGCGTGGTCCCGGCCGGCACGCCCGCGATCCGCGCGCTTACAGCGGCAGGGAGGCGGCCCTGCTGATCGGCGCGATACTCGGCTCGCTTCTTTTCGGCATCTGGCTGATCTGGCACGGCCGTATCGAGGACAGCACGGCGGCAGTGGCCTTCGGGGTGTTCGCGTTGAGTCTCGCGGTCGGCGGTGTGGTGACCATGCGCGTCAACTATCGCCAATCTTGATTTGGGGCACGCGTAGGTCAACCGCTATCCTGATCAGCAACTGTCGTCGCTGGGTTTGCGCGACTGGCCTTCGGGTCCCCAAAAGCTAAGGAGATGCACGTCATGGCCGTGCCCAAACGGAGAATGTCGCGCTCGAACACCCGCAGCCGTCGCGCGCAGTGGAAGACCGAGGCCACCGGCCTGGTCAACGTCACTGTCGCAGGTCAGCAGCACAAGGTGCCGCGGCGCCTGCTCAAGGCCGCCCGCCTGGGTCTGGTCGATCTCGACAAGCGCTGACCTGAACCCGCCGCGGCGCGCCTCTCAGCCTGGTCTCAGGCGTTGGGATAACACTGGTTGCTGTGCGGATTCTTGTCGTTGATGATGATCGCGCCGTCCGCGAGTCGCTGCGCAGGTCCCTAACTTTCAATGGGTACTCCGTCAGCCTTGCCGAGGACGGCGTCGAGGCGCTGAATGCCATTGCCGAGGATCGCCCGGACGCGGTGATCCTCGATGTGATGATGCCCAGGCTCGACGGCCTTGAGGTCTGTCGGCAACTGCGCAGCTCGGGCGACGATCTGCCGATCCTGGTGCTGACCGCCCGCGATTCGGTGTCCGAACGCGTCGCGGGACTCGACGCCGGCGCCGACGATTACTTGCCCAAGCCCTTCGCGCTCGAGGAACTGCTGGCGCGGATGCGGGCCCTGCTGCGCCGCACCACCGGCGACGACCAGGCCGACTCGATGGCGATGACGTTCGCCGATCTGACCCTGGACCCCGCCACCCGCGACGTCACCCGCGGTGATCGGCACATCAGCCTGACCCGCACCGAGTTCGCGCTGCTGGAGATGCTGATCGCGAACCCGAGGCGGGTGTTGACCCGCAGCCGCATCCTCGAGGAGGTCTGGGGATTCGACTTCCCGACCTCGGGCAACGCCCTCGAGGTGTATGTCGGCTACCTGCGACGCAAGACCGAGGCAGAAGGGGAGCCACGGCTGATCCACACCGTGCGCGGGGTGGGTTACGTGCTGCGCGAGACGCCGCCGTGACGCTGAGGTTCTGATGGCGTTGTTGCAACCCCAACCGCTCAAGCGCCCCCCACTCCGGGCCACAACATCGCTGTCGCTGCGGTGGCGGGTGATGTTGCTGGCCATGTCCATGGTGGCGATGGTCGTGGTCCTGATGGCGGTCGCGGTCTACGCGGTGGTCGCCGCGGCGCTGTACGACGACATCGACAACCAGTTGCAGAGCCGGGCCCAATTGTTGATCGCCAGCGGGTCATTGGCCGCCGATCCCGGGAAGGCCATCGAAGGCACGGCGTACTCCGACGTCAACGCGATGCTGATCAACCCGGGCCGCTCGATCTACACCGCGAACCAGGAAGGGCAGACGCTGCCGATCGGTGCCACCGAGAAGGCCGTCATCCGCGGTGAGCTGTTCATGTCCCGTCGCACCGCGGCCGACCAGCGGATCCTGGCGGTGCATCTGCCCAACGGCAGCACGCTGCTGATCTCCAAGAGCTTGGCGCCCACCGACGCGGTGATGAGCAAGCTGCGATGGGTTCTGCTCGTGGTCGGCGGCATCGGCGTTGCGGTGGCGGCGATTTCGGGCGGCATCGTCATTCGCACCGGATTGCGTCCGGTCGCCCGGCTCACCGAAGCCGCCGAACGAGTGGCGCGCACCGACGACCTGCGGCCCATCCCGGTGTTCGGCAGCGACGAACTGGCGCGCTTGACCGAGGCGTTCAACACGATGCTGCGCGCGCTCACCGAATCCCGCGAGCGACAGGGCCGACTGGTGGCCGACGCCGGCCACGAACTGCGGACGCCGCTGACGTCACTGCGCACCAACGTCGAGTTGCTCATCGCGGCACAGCAGCCCGGTGCGCCGCCGCTGCCGGAGTCGGAGATGGCCGATCTGCGCACGGACGTCATCGGTCAGATCGAGGAATTGTCGACCCTGGTCGGCGATCTCGTGGACCTCACCCGCGACGACGCCGGAGGGGTGGTCCACGAGGCGGTCGACATGACCGAGGTGGTGGACCGGTGCCTCGAGCGGGTTCGTCGGCGCCGCAACGATATCGAGTTCGACGTCGACGTCGCCCCGTGGCAGGTCTACGGCGACGCGGCGGGACTGTCGCGCGCGGTGCTCAACCTGCTCGACAACGCCGCCAAGTGGAGCCCGTCCGGCGGCCGGGTGGGACTGAAGCTCACGCAGCTGGACCCCGCGCACGCCGAACTGGTGGTGTCCGACCGGGGCCCGGGCATTCCGGTGGCCGATCGACATCTGGTGTTCGAGCGGTTCTACCGGTCCCCGGAGGCGCGCGCGATGCCCGGTTCCGGCCTGGGTCTGGCGATCGTGAAACACGTTGTGCTCAAACACGGCGGTGCGCTGCGCGTCGAGGACACCGTCCCCGGCGGCGATCCGCCGGGCACCGCCATCTACGTGCTGCTTCCCGGCGCGCCACTGCCGCCCGTGTCGCACCTCGATCTGCACGGTGGCGGCGAGCACAATGGGAACGAATCACCAACGCAACAGAGTGTTATCTCAGTGGATTCTCAGTCGACACGGGCAAAGTAGGGGACAGCCGGTCATTGTGACCGCGCTTTGACTTGAAGGACAAGCACAGGACACATGACGAACGACCCGAGGTACTCGCCGCACCAGCACGGCCAGCACGGACCGCGTGCCGGCGGGGAACCGCATGCGCCGCAACCATATCCGGGCGCGTACCAGCAGGGCTACGACTGGCGCTACGCCACGCAGCAGAGCGCGCAGCAGCCGCGCCCACAGTACGGCCCCTACCGGCCCGGTCCGCAGGCGCCGGTACCGCGCCCGGCAAAGCCCCGGAGCGGTTCCCGCACAGCGGCTTTGGCAGTCGGCGCATTGGCCATCGCGGCGGTCTCGGCGGGAATCGGTGGCGGCGTGGCACTTCTGGCCCAGCCCGACGAGCAGACGTCGTCAACCATGACGACGGTGACCGGCGCCGCCCCGAGTGTGCCGGCCGCCAACGTGCCCGCGGGTTCCATCGAGCAGGTGGCCATGAAGGTCGTCCCCAGCGTCGTGAAGCTCGAGACCAGCCTGGGCCGGGCGAACGAGGAGGGTTCGGGGGTGGTCCTGACCTCGGACGGCTTGATCCTCACCAACAATCACGTGGTGTCGGCCGCGGCGAACAGCCCGGTGCCCGGCCCCGGCGCGGCGCCGCTGGACCCCGACCGCCCGCAGATCCCGCGCAACCGCGGAAACGCCAAGCCCACCACCACCGTCACGTTCGCCGACGGCAGTACCGCGCCCTTCACGGTCGTCGGTACCGATCCGCTCAGCGACATCGCGGTGGTGCGCGCCGAAGGCGTGTCCGACCTGACGCCGATCACCATCGGATCCTCGGCCGACCTCAAGGTGGGGCAGTACGTCGTCGCGATCGGCTCACCGCTGGGCCTGGAGGGCACCGTCACCACGGGCATCGTCAGCGCGCTGAACCGCCCGGTCTCGACCGCCGGCGACACCAACAACCAGAACACCGTGCTGGACGCCATCCAGACCGACGCGGCGATCAACCCGGGGAACTCCGGGGGCGCGCTGGTCAACATGAACGGCGAACTGGTGGGCATCAACTCGGCGATCGCGACGCTGGGCGGCGACGCCGTCGGCGGCCCCAAGGGCGGATCCATCGGACTCGGCTTCGCCATCCCGGTGGACCAGGCCAAGCGGATCGCCGACGAGCTGATCAGCTCCGGTAAGGCCTCACGCGCGTCGCTGGGTGTCCAGGTCAGCAACGACACCACGTCCAACGGCGCCAAGATCGTCGAGGTCACCGAGGGTGGCGCCGCGGCGGCCGCGGGGCTGCCCAGCGGCGCCGTGGTGATCAAGGTGGACGACCGCGTCATCGCCAGTGCGGATGCCCTGGTGGCGGCCGTGCGGTCCAAGGCGCCCGGCGACACCATCACGGTGAGCTATCTGGACGAGGGCGGCAAACCGGGATCGGTGCAGGTCACCTTGGGCGAGGCGGGCCAGTGACGAGGCAGCTGCCGCCGTTGTTGACCGATCCCGTCATCCCGCTGTCCGCAGCCGGATATACGGTGACAGCTATGGAACAGCCTGTGGAGCTGGTGGGTAGGGCGCTGGTGGTGGTCGTGGACGACCGGACCGCGCATGGCGAGGAGGACCACAGCGGGCCGTTGGTCACCGAGTTGCTCAACGAGGCCGGGTTCGTCGTCGACGGCGTCGTGGTGGTCGCCGCCGACGAGGTGGAGATCCGGAACGCCCTGAACACGGCCGTGATCGGCGGTGTCGATCTGGTGGTGTCCGTGGGCGGCACGGGGGTCACCCCGCGCGATGTCACGCCCGAGGCCACCCTGGACATCCTGGACCGCGAGTTGCTCGGGATCGCCGAAGCGCTGCGCGGCTCGGGGCTGTCGGCGGGTATCTCGGACGCGGGGGTCTCCCGCGGTCTGGCCGGAATCTCAGGAAGCACCCTGGTGGTCAATCTGCCGGGTTCGCGCGCGGCGGTGCGCGACGGGATGGCAACGCTGAACCCGCTGGCGGCCCACGTCATCGGGCAGCTGTCGAGTTTGGAGATCTGAACGCGTTATCTGAGCAAACGCATTTTTGTCGGCCGACGCGCCGGGGGTGTTCGCGCCCCCGGCGTTTGCTTTTCTCGTAACAGTTGTGGTCGTGTGTGCATGTATTGCGTTACATGCACGTGAACAGGGAAAATAGACATCATGTGATCTTGGTCACACCACGGGAGGAACTGTGTCAGGTTCGTCACCCCAAGACCGGAATACAGTTAACAAGATCTTCGGTATTGAAATTCCGCAGGAGTCCTCGGATGAGCGCGATCCGGACGCCGCGCGCGATGAACGCGGCCGTGATCAGTGGCTCCGCGACAACGTGCCGCCGCATCATTCCTGAGCGGTTTTGCCTGTCTACTAGGGGATTAGGGTCGCCTAAGTCGACTCACCCCTGAAGAATGCCTGGCGCACTTCCTCTTATCACGACTTTGCCGTACATGCAGGTCGGAACATGTGTTGTCAACGCGGAAAATTTTCCAGCAAACTTTGGGCACCCGCTGCCGCACCCTCATCGCCCGTCGCTTCGCGTTGCCGGGTAGTGCCCACCCCGTTATGTTCCTCGTGTCGCAAACGATGAGCGAAACGTAAGAGTGGCCTGTGGGACATCTCATTGACCTCTCTTATGTGGCAGTCGGTGTCACGATGTGACATCTGCTGCGAACACCCCTTCGGTGAGCCCCCCGGATCACCGCTGACACAGCTAGGGAGAACATGAAGGTAATCAGTCGGGTGCTGGTGGCGATCCTCGCCGCATTCGCCACGATGTTCGTGAGCACGGGCACCTCACATGCTGGCTTGGACAATGAGCTGAGCGTCGTGGACGGACAGGGCCGCACCCTGACGATCCAGCAGTGGGACACCTTCCTCAATGGTGTGTTCCCCCTTGACCGCAACCGGCTGACCCGCGAGTGGTTCCACTCCGGCAAGGCCTCCTACAACGTCGCCGGCGAGGGCGCCGACGACTTCGAGGGCGTCCTGGAACTCGGTTACCAGGTCGGCTTCCCCTGGTCACTGGGTGTGGGCATCAACTTCAGCTACACCACCCCGAACATCGCGTTCGACGGTCTTGAGGGTGGTGACCTCGGTGCCTTCTCCGGTATCGTGACCCCGCCGCTGTTCCCCGGTGTGTCGATCTCCGCTGACCTGGGCAACGGCCCCGGCATCCAGGAAGTCGCCACCTTCTCGGTGGACGTCGCGGGCGAGGAAGGCTCCGTGGTCGTCTCCAACGCACACGGCACCGTCACCGGTGCTGCCGGCGGTGTGCTGCTGCGTCCGTTCGCCCGGTTGATCTCCTCGACCGGTGACAGCGTCACCACCTACGGCGAGCCCTGGAACATGAACTGACCTTCGCTCACAGAAATCGCCCCCCGGCATCCGCGCCGGGGGCGATTTTTTGTAGGGGATGCCTACTGCGGGGCGCCGGGCCGCGGCGGCGCACCGTGCCGACCCGAGGTGGAGCCATTAGCGTTCTGCTGCAACAGATCTCGGATCTCGGTGAGCAGAGTGAGCTCAGTGTCTTCCTCGTCGACCTTGGCGTCGCGTTCCTTGAGCTTCTTGTACGGCAGCACGATGACGAAGTAGAGGACCAACGCGACGAGCAAGAAGTTGATGGTCGCCGACAGCACGGCGTTCAGATCGATGAACTGTTCGCCGCCGAGTGGGATGCGCAGGATCCCGTAGGGCTCGTCGGGGTTGGCCCCGATCCTGTCGATCAGCGGCTGGACCACGCTGTCGGTGAACGCGGTCACCAACCCGGTGAACGCCGCACCGATGACAACGGCGACCGCGAGGTCGATCACGTTGCCGCGCGATATGAACTCCTTGAATCCCTTCAACATAGGGACGGCCCTTTCTCCGAGATGAAGTGCTTTGGCATCGCCAAAGGTAGTCCTGTTTGCCACGGGAAGTGCGCCATCGGTGCAGAACGGCGTCAGTGCAGCGTGAGCGTCAGCGCCTGGGTCAGCGCCGCGCCCGCCACATTGTTTGCCGCCGGGGCGGGCAGCGCGATCAGGACGACCCGGTCGTTGGCCCCCGTCGTCGCTTTCGGTCGCTGCGAGACCAGCACCACCACGGCGTCGGTGGCAACCACGCGTGGTTGGGCGCTCGGCTCGGAATCCGGGGCCGCCAGGATGTCCACGACGTCGCCGCCGCGGATCACGTCGAGCACCGCGTTGTCGGCCAACTGCACCGGCACGATGCGGGCGTCGGGACCCGCCGTCGTCTTCGCCAAGCGCGAACCCAGCAACCGGACGTCGGTCAACACCTCGCCCCGGCGCACCGGGCCGGCCACTGTTGCGCCCTCGGCGACGGCGAGATCGGACTGCGCGCCGTCGGGAAGGGTCGCGGCCGGTTGGTGCTCGACGCGGAGGTCCGCGGCCGTCAGCGCGACCCCGGGTGCCAGATCATGCGCGGCCACCAGCACGGCCGCCTGATCGCCGTCGGGGTTGGCGCGCAGTGCCGAGGCCCCGGCGAGCAGGACCAGGACGCCCGCGGCGATGCGCCGGGCCCGCACCGTGTGCACCCAGTCCGGTTGCAGGGCCTGGCGCAGCCGGGTCAGCGCGGTCGGATTCAGCGACGAGTCACCCGGGGCCATGGCCGCACACTAAGCGGCTTCGACGCCGGCGTTGTGCGCGCGAACACCCCGCTGTGGATAAGCCGCGAGGTTGCGTACAGATTCGACAGTCAGCTGGCGGCGGAGGCCGGCGCCGACGACGAACTCTTGTCGCTCGAACCGCTCGACGACTTCTCCGACGACGAGGATGAGGACGACGAGTCGGACGACTTCTCGCTCTTGACCGAGGAGTTCTTGCCGGATTCGCGGCTGTCGGTGCGGTAGAAACCGCTGCCCTTGAACACCACGCCGACGGAGTTGAACAACTTCCGCAGCCGACCCTCGCACTTGGTGCAGCTGGTCAGGGCGTCGTCCGTGAAGGCCTGCACCGCGTCGAAACGATCACCGCAGTCGGTACACGCGTAGCTGTAGGTGGGCACCAAAACCTCCAGGAAATGATAAGGACCGTTAGCACTCTACCGTCTCAAGTGCTAGAACCGCTATGTGGCGTTCCCCATTCCCGATGCGGGAAGGGCCAAGCTTCTTCGATGCGCGCTGATCTCAGAGCGGCCGCACACCGTGCGACGGCGTGAGTACGTGGGTCATCGGCACATCGTGCGGCTGGGCGGGTAACTCGTCGACGAACTCGTCGTCGCGCACGATGGCCAACAGCGCCGCCGACGCCCCGCGCAGCGGCAGCGAGCGGTCGTAGAAGCCGGCGCCCCGGCCCAGCCGTGTCCCGCGGCGATCCACCGCCAGCGCCGGCACGATCACCACGTCGGCCTCGCTGATGGCCTCGGCGGGCAGCTGCGCGCCGGTAGGTTCCAGCAGACCGAAGTCGGCCTTGGCCAGTTCCCCCGGGACGTAGCGCGCCCAGCGCAACGGCAGGGCGGTGCGCTCCGGTCCCGCGCTGAGCGCCAGCGGCAACAACACCCGCAGACCCGCGTCGTCCAGCGCGTCGAGCATCGCCGGCGACCCGGGTTCGGTGCCCACCGGAACGTAGGCGCAGACCGTCCGGGCGTGCGCGGGCAACCAGCCGAGCAGCGCCGACGTCACGGCCTCGGCCTCGGCGGCCCGCTGCGGGGCGGGCAACGCCTTGCGGTCGGCGAGCAGCCGGGTGCGCAGTTCTGCCTTCGCGTCGGGGGTCACAGCGTCCACAATGACAGGTAGTCAAAACGGGGGACGAGCAGCGCCATACTGAGCGGTGAACGTGTATCTAGTTAGGGTGATGACCATGTCTGAGGGGCCTGACGTACCGATCCCGCATACGGCAATCGTGCCGGCGGCGGGTTTGGGCACCCGTTTCCTGCCCGCCACCAAGACCGTGCCCAAGGAACTGTTGCCGGTGGTGGACACCCCGGGGATCGAACTGGTGGCCGCCGAGGCCGCATCCGCCGGCGCCGGACGGTTGGTGATCGTCACCTCCGAGGGCAAGGACAGCGTGGTCGCGCACTTCGTGGAGGACCTGGTCCTGGAGGGCACCCTCGAGGCCCGCGGCAAGCAGGTGATGCTGGAGAAGGTGCGGCGCGCACCCGCGTTGATCAAGGTCGAATCGGTGGTCCAGGCCGAACCCCTGGGGCTCGGACACGCCGTGGCCTGCGTCGAGAAGGTGCTGCTGCCCGACGAGGACGCCGTTGCGGTGCTGCTGCCCGACGACCTGGTGCTGCCCACCGGGGTGCTCGAGACCATGTCCAAGGTGCGGGCCAAGCGCGGCGGTTCGGTGCTGTGCGCCATCGAGGTGCCCCCCGACGAGATCAGCGCCTACGGCGTCTTCGACGTCGAGGCCGTCCCGGATGCGGCCAACCCCAACGTTCTGCGCGTCAAGGGCATGGTGGAAAAGCCCGACGCCGCCGACGCCCCGTCGCCCTACGCCGCGGCCGGCCGCTACGTCCTGGACCGCGCGATCTTCGACGCGCTGCGCCGCATCGACCGCGGCGTGGGCGGCGAGATTCAGCTCACCGACGCGATCTCGATGTTGATCGACGAGGGCCACCCGGTGCATGTGGTCGTGCACCGTGGGTCTAGACACGACTTGGGAAATCCCGGCGGCTACCTCAAGGCTGCGGTTGACTTTGCCTTGGATCGTGACGACTACGGCCCGGAACTGCGTAGCTGGTTGGTTGAGCGGTTGGGCCTGACCGAGCAGTAGTTGGCCGTCGGCTCGACAGAATCCGGGCCGTACGGCGGAAAGGCGCATAGTGCGTTCGGTTGAAGAGCAGCAGGCCAGAGTGCAGGCCGCAGCTGTGGCACCCCGTCCTGTCCGAGTGGCGATCGCCGAGGCGCAGGGGTTGATGTGTGCCGAGGAAGTGGTGACCGAGCGGCCGCTGCCCGGCTTCGACCAGGCCGCCATCGACGGATACGCGGTGCGCAGCGTCGACGTGTTGGGCGTCGGCGACGAGTCCGGCCACGGGCAACTGAGCCTGCCGGTGATGGGCGTGATCGAGGCCGGGACGCGAACCCCGAGCCGGTTGCAGCCGCGCCAGGCCGCCCGGGTGCAGACCGGTGCGCCGATGCCGACGTTGGCCGATGCGGTGCTGCCGCTGCGGTGGACCGACGGCGGGCAGGCCAAGGTGCGGGTGTTGCGCGGCGTGCGCTCCGGTGCCTACGTCCGGCGCACCGGCGACGACGTGCAGCCTGGCGACGTCGCGGTGCGCGCCGGCACGATCATCGGCGCGGCGCAGGTCGGCCTGCTGGCGGCGGTGGGCCGCGAACGGGTCCTGGTGCATCCGCGGCCGCGGCTGTCGGTGCTCTCGGTCGGCGGCGAGCTGGTGGACATCTCCCGCACCCCGGGCAACGGGCAGGTCTACGACGTCAATTCGTATGCCCTGGCCGCGGCCGGTCGCGATGCGGGCGCCGAGGTCAACCGCGTCGGCATCGTCGACAGCCACCCGGAGAAGCTGCGCGAGGTGGTCGAGGGGCAACTGAGCCGCTCGGAGATCGTGGTGATCGCGGGCGCGGTCGGCGGCGCGGCCGCCGAGGGTGTGCGCGCGGTGCTGTCGGAGCTGGGGGAGATGGAGGTGTCGCGCATCGCGATGCATCCCGGTTCCGTGCAGGGCTTCGGCCAGCTGGGCAACGAGGGCGTCCCGGTGTTCCTGCTGCCGGCGAATCCGGTGTCCGCGCTGGTGGTCTTCGAGGTCATGGTGCGTCCGCTGATCCGGTTGTCGCTGGGCAAGCGGCAACCGATGCGGCGCGTGGTGCAGGCGCGCACCCTGGCGCCGATCTCGTCGGTGCCGGGGCGGAAGGGTTTCCTGCGCGGGCAGCTGATGCGCGATCAGGACACCGGCGAGTACCTGGTGCAGGCGCTCGGCGGGGCCCCCGGGGTGTCGTCGCATCTGCTGGCGACCCTGGCCGAGGCGAACTGTCTGGTGCAGGTTCCCAGCGAGGCCGAGGAGATCCGCACCGGCGAAGTGGTCGACGTCGCATTCCTCGCCCAGCGCGGTTGAGTTGTCCCGCTTCTTCTTCGGCCCGAGCACCATCCATCCCGGATGGCCGATGACGGTGGGGCCGTTGCGGGTGGCGGCCGGGGTGGTGCGGCTGCGCCCGATCCGGATGCGCGACGCCGCGACCTGGAGTCGGCTGCGGATCTCCGACCGGCCCTTCCTCGAGCCGTGGGAGCCGTCGGCGGAGGTGGATTGGGTTGCGCGGCACGCGCTTTCGGCCTGGCCCTCGGTGTGTTCGGCGTTGCGGTCCGAGGCGCGCCGGGGCCGCATCCTGCCCTACGTCATCGAACTCGACGGGCGCTTCGTCGGGCAGTTGACCATCGGCAACGTCACCCACGGCGCGCTGCGCTCGGCCTGGATCGGCTACTGGGTGCACAGCGAGGTCACCGGTCGCGGGGTGGCGACGGCCGCGCTGGCGCTGGGCGTCGACCACTGCTTCGGTCCGGTGCGCCTGCATCGCGTCGAGGCGACGGTGCGCCCCGAGAACGTCGCGAGCCGGTCGGTGCTGGGCAAGGTCGGCTTCCGCGAGGAGGGCCTGCTGCGGCGCTACCTCGACGTCGACGGGGGTTGGCGCGATCATCTGCTGGTGGCGATCACGGTCGAGGAGGTGGCGGGCTCGTTGGCGGCGTCGCTGGTGCGGGCCGGGCGGGCGCACTGGGCATAGGGTTGGTCTTCCCGCCGAGATTGCCTCGAGGGCTGTTGTCGCCCGCGCGCGCACGACCCTGGGGGCACTTTCGCGGCCCGAGGCGTCGAATTCACGCAACCAGTGTTACTAATGTGACTTTTGAGGCTGTTGGTGCTTGTAACCTGCGAATTACAGGTGTGTAATTGTCTCGGCGCGCCGTCCACGGCTGCGCTGGTCGCAGACCTAGCCTGAAGGGGAAAGGAGCAGGCCACCATGCCAAGCATCCCCCAATCTCTGCTGTGGATTTCGCTCGTGGTGCTCTGGCTGTTCGTGCTGGTGCCCATGCTCGTCAACAAGCGCGATGCGGTGAAGCGCACCAGTGACGTCGCGCTGGCCACCCGCGTGCTCAACACCGGCCGTGCCGCCCGGTTGATCAAGCGCGGCCGACCCGCGGCAGGTCACGCCAGCGATCCCGATTGGCAACACGACACCGGCGCCGACGACGACCTCGACGATTACGACGACGACGCGACCGGCCCGGTGGTGGTGACGGGCAAGCCGTCGCGCAGTCGGACGATGGCGGTCGTGACCTCGGTGGCCGCGGAAGACGGGCCGGACTACCTCGACGTCGACGTCGTCGACGAGGACTCCGGGGCTCTGCCGGTCGGGACGCTGAAGGGCGAACTGAAGGTCGAGTTCAAGGGCGATGCCCTGCAGACCGAGGAGCTTCCGCTCGAGTTCGCCGACGCGCAGCCGGAACCCGCGCCCGCTCCCGAACCTGCGCCGGAACCGGAGCCCCAGCCCGAGCCCGTGGCTGAAGTCCCCGTCGAGACGGAGATCGAGGCGGAGGCCGATGTCGAGGCCGAACCCGAACCCGAGACCGAGCCGCAGGCCGAAGAGGAAGACTTCACCGAATTCGAGGGCGCCCGAAACGAATACGAGTACGTCGAGGACACCTCGGGGCTCGAGGCCGAGGCCGAACCCGCCACGGCCGCGGTACCGCTGAACCGCGATCGGCGCTACCACTCCCAAACCGCCGCGGCGGTCAGCGCGCGCAAGTACCGCTTCCGCAAGAACACGCTGTCGGTCATGGCCGTCCTGTTGGTGGCCTCCGCGGCGGCGGCCTTCCTGCTGTCCCCGGTCAACTGGTGGGTGTGTGCCGCGGTGGCCACGATGACCGTCCTGTACCTGGCCTACCTGCGTCGCCAGACGCGGATTGAGGAGCGGTTGCGTCGGCGGCGGATGCAGCGGATGGCGCGCTCGCGACTCGGCGTCGAGAACACCCAGGACCGCGATCTTGACGTAGTGCCGGCCCGGCTGCGTCAACCCGGTGCGGCGGTGCTCGAAATCGACGACGAGGACCCCGAGTTCGAGCACCTGGACTACGTGCCGTTCGCCCGGGGATATGACCTGCCGCGGGCGGCCGGTCAGTGACGAGGCAATTTCTTGTCAGCGCCGCCAGGCTGGTAACCTCCTAGCGGTCAAGGGGCTATGGCGCAGTTGGTAGCGCGACTCGTTCGCATCGAGTAGGTCAGGGGTTCGATTCCCCTTAGCTCCACAGAATTTGTACCCGGGCCAGGCGGGCCTTTTCTTCCCGCTGACCTGGATTGATCCCACCTTTTCGCTCGACGCGCGCAGTTGGCGATTCGCTGTTAGGCTGAATCTGGACTTCGCCCTAACACTCGAGTTTTCTGCCTACTGCAAAGGGGTACGCACATGAAGAAGCTGGCCACCGTGGGAATCGGCGCCTTCGCGCTCGCCGCGGGTCTGATCACCTTCGGCACCGCATCGGCCAACGCCGAGGTCGAGGAAATGGCCCCCGGCCCCGAGGTTCGCAGCCGGCAGGCCTCGGTGGTCTCCGACCAGTGGCTGCGCATCGTCGACCCCAGCGTCGCGCGCGGTCTGTCGCAGGCCCGCCTCGCCGACGCCGGCGAGATCAACGCCCAGGGCGACACCCGCGACTCGGTCAAGGCCGTCAACGGCACCACCGCCGAGGGCTTCGAGGGTCCCTGGGCGCCGGGCCCCGGCATGGGCGACTGGTGATCGACGCTTAGTTTCCCAAGAACGCCGCCCCCAGCGAATTCGCTGGGGGCGACGTTCTTTTCGGTGCAGGACCGCGGTCACTCTGGCAGATTCATCATCCGGGTGGTGAACTGCATCAGCGCGGTGCGCAGCGTGGCGTCGTCGATGTCGTCGAGCAATGGGTTGATGATCGCGCCGCCGATCGCGCCGGAGAACAGCGCCGCCGACACCCGCGCGGTGGTGTTGTCCTCGTCGCCCTGCAGCACCCCGAACAGCTCGCTGATGAAGTCGCGGAATGGTTCGTGCTCCCCGAGCAGCCGAATGATGATCGGGTCGTTCTGCAACGTGCGGACCCACGGCCGTCGGGCCACGGCCATGTCGATGACCTGGGTCAGGAGCACCTTGCGCGCACGCGCCGGGTCGGATTCCGCCTGCGCGGCGACCAGCGCGTCCTCCAGATTGGCCAACTCCATCTCGGTGACGCCGACGACGATCTCGTCCTTGGTCTTGAACTGGTGGTAGACCGCGGCCTTGGTTACCCCCATCGCGTCGGCGATCATCTGCAGCGAGGTGCCGCTCACCCCGTGCTGGGCGATGAGGTCCAGAGCCGCGTCGAGGACGCGCTTCTGGGCGGGGGTGCGAGCGGCCGTGCCCAGTCGGCGCCGGCCGGATTCCGTGGTGGTCACGCTCCCACGATAGCCGGGCGGCTAGTGCGCGGATCAGGTTTGCAGACCGGCTCTTCCGGTAACGTTACGTCCGATCGGAAGGACATCGTCGTGGCCGAACTGATCACGCAGCGCGCCGATCATCTGTCGGGTTTGGCAGTCTTCGCCGACTGCTTCGGCGCGGACCTTTACGGACTCGCCACGCGCCTCGAGCCCCTGCGGCTGGACGCGGGGGACGTGCTCATGCGTCAGGGCGACACCTCGCATTTCTTCGCGGTCATCGCCGAGGGCGCGCTGGCCATCCGACACCGGGACGACAACGGGGACACGGTCGAGATCGCGGTGCCGGCCGGCGAGATCGTCGGCGAGATCGCGTTGCTGAAGAACCAGCCGCGGGTGGCCTCGGTGACGGCGACCACCGAGGTCCACGGCTGGCGCGGTGACGACGCCGCCTTCGCCGAGCTGATCCAACTGCCCGGTGTGCTGCGCCATCTGGTGCGGGTCGCCCGGCAGCGGTTGGCGGCGTTCCTGGCGCCGATTCCGGTGCGGATGCGCGACGGCGCCGAGCTGCTGCTGCGCCCGGCGTTGCCGGGGGACAAGGAGATCGCCGGAAAGGGGCATGTCGCGTTCTCCGCCGAAACCCGCTATCGCCGGTTCATGTCCTTCCGGGAGCCCAGCCGGGAGCTGATGGCCTACCTGTTCGAGGTCGACTACGTGGACCATTTTGTGTGGGTGCTCATCACCGCGGACGACGACGTGGTGGCCGACGCGCGCTTCGTGCGGGACGAGGACGGCGCCGGCTCGGCCGAGGTCGCCTTCATCGTGGGCGATGAATACCAGGGCAACGGGATCGGCTCATTCCTGATGAAGGCGTTGGCCCTCGCCGCCCAGGTGGCCGGTGTCGAGGAGTTCACCGCGCGCGTCCTCAGCGAAAACTTGTCCATGCGAAGGATTTTCGACGCCTACGGAGCGGTGTGGGAAAGGGAGGATCTGGGAGTGGTGATCACCACGATGCCGGTGCCGGAGCGTAGCCGTATCAAGCTGCCCACCAAGCTGGCGGACCAGATCGCGGCCCTGGCCCGCCAGGCGATCCAGGCGGTGGGCTGAAATGTCGCGGCCCCCGTTGAGCAAGGACACCACGCTGTGCATCTCGCTGGCCGCGCGGCCCAGCAATATCGGCACCCGCTTTCACAACCATCTGTACGAGTTGTTGGGGCTGGACTTCATCTACAAGGCGTTCAGCACCACCGACATCGCCGCGGCCATCGGCGGCGTCCGGGCGCTGGGCATCCGGGGCTGTTCGGTGTCCATGCCCTTCAAGGCCGATGTCCTCGCGCTGGTGGACCACGTGGAGCCCTCGGCACGGGCCATCAACGCGGTCAACACCATCGTCAACGATGCCGGCGTGTTGACGGCGTCGAACACCGACTACCTCGCCATCGAGCGGCTCATCGCCTCCCACGGCCTCGCCCCCGATGCGCCCGTTCTGCTCCACGGCTCCGGCGGCATGGCCCGCGCCGTGGGTACGGCCTTTCGGGACAACGGGTTTCGGCAGGGCGTCGTCGTCGCCCGCAATCCCGTCGACGGGCAGGTCTTGGCCGAGGAACTCGGCTACCGCTGGCGCCCCCACGTCGGCGGGGCCACCGCCTCGATCATCGTCAACGCCACTCCGGTGGGAATGGCCGGCGGGGCCGAAGAGCGCGACAACCCGTTCGGCGAATCCACCGTCGCGGCGGCGGAGGTGGTCTTCGATGTCGTGGCCGTACCCTCGGAGACACCGCTGATCGCGGCCGGTCGGGCCGCCGGCAAGCAGGTGATCACCGGGGCCGAGGTCATTGCCCTGCAGGCCGCCGAGCAATTCGAACGTTATACGGGAGTTCGTCCTACCGCCGAACAGATCGCCGAGGCCTCGGCCGTCTCGCGCGCCTAGCGCCCACCACGACCAGAAGCGGGACGCCCTGGTGGACGTCCCGCTGAAAGGTGGTGCTATGAAGTTGTTTTCGGACTACCGTCGCCCGACGATCGGCCCCACCGGGACGGTGCCCGGGGACTGGCCCGGCAGCACGCCGGGGTTACTGTCCGGTCGCGGGATCAGCGTATCCGAATAGGGGTGGGTCACGTCAGTGCCGAAACGCTGGTTGTAGTGCTTGTCAACCTTTTCGGTGTTGTTCTGAATTCGCGGGTAGTCGTGGTCGCCGAGCGCCGGAGCGGCCATTGCCGGCGCCGCCAAGCCGATGGTCAAGGCCACCAATCCGCTGACGGCGGCCGAACTCAGTAGCGTCTTCTTCATCATATCTATCTCCCCTTCTCGTCTTTACTGCCCTTTGATTCCGCCAAAGTTGGCGGTGAATTTATTGAGGTCTACTCATTAGAACGCCGTCACGGTTCGTTTTCTTCCCGTTAATGCGGGTGTCTCTCGTCACCAGGGGAGGTTGCGGCCGACGATTACCGTCGTCCGACGATCGGGCCCCCGGCCACCGAGCCCGGCGAACCGTAGTAGGGGTGGCTCACCTCGGTGTTGAAGCGCTGGTGGTTCTTCTTGTCGACCTTTTCGGTGTTGTTCTGAATTCGCGGGAATTGCTTACTGTCGGAGCTCACGGACTGCGTGACCTGTTCGGGCTCGAAAATGTCGGGGGCCGCGAAAGCCGGTGCTGCCACGCCAATGGTCAGGGCGGCCAATCCGCTGATGACTGCGGAACTCAGCAGGGTCTTCTTCATCGGAGTCTTCTTTCCTTCTCGCTCCGCTCAACTGTGCGGAGTATTCGATTGTGCTTATATTCGCTTGAACCGCGAGTGGTTCGAATTTCATCCCGGCGAATTCGGTATTGGTGACCGATGGCCGGATATTGCGCAGGGTTGGCAGCAATTGTTGAAAGTGCTGCCGGTCACCGCCGCCCGACGATCGGGCCCAGCGGCACCTGGCCCGGGGACTCGCCGGGCAGCAGACCGGCGCTGCGTTTCGGTCGGGGCAGCAGCGAGTCGTAGTACGGATGCTTGGCGATGCCGAAGTCGTGGTACGGGTACCGGTCGTCCCTGTCGTAGCCGTTCGGGCCCTTGGGGGCCGACGGCGCCTGCACCTGCATGGTGTCGGTCGAGTAGTTGGGGGCGGCCACCGCCGGTGTCGCCAAACCTATTGTCAGAGCTGCCAATCCGCCCACCGCGGCGGCGCTGCGTAGAATGTTCTTCATCGCCAGTCACACCTTCACTTCCCTCTTACCTCTCCCGCCGTCCTGGGCGGGCGACCCTCGGGTCTGGTCAGTGGAACTGAGGTGGGAAGAGTTTTCTTCCCCGTGATTCCGGGTATGCCTCCGGTTTTCGAAGTTGGCGGAATGTTGTCGAAAAGTTGGCAGAAACGCTGGGAATAAACCGGGTCCTCGGTCGCAGTGTGCTACCAACGGGCATGCGGCTACTGTCTGCCCTCGGCGCGGCGCTGCTGCTGGCCGGCTGCGGGGCGCCCGGCGACCAGGACCGCGCCGCCCCGCCGTCGTCGATCCCCGCGGCGGCAGCACCGTCCGTCGATCCCGCTCGGGTCAAGCGGATGCGTGGCGAGCTCCCCGCCGGCGATGAGGTTCAGGACGTCGTCGACGTCACTTCGCCGGTGGCGTACTGGGGTATGCGGCCGGGCTGGACGGCGCAGCCGGCCCCGTGCGCGGCGTTGGTCAACGGCGCCGACGGGGGCACCGGACGGGGCCTGGCGAGTTCAGGAGACGGCGGCCAGGTGTACGTCGTCATCGCGACCGCGCCGTCGGGACGCCCGCTCGGCGTCGACCCAGCACTGCTCGATGAGTGCGCGCAGTGGAGCGCCGGCTACGGGCGGTCAACGGCGTCGGTGCGCTTGATTCCCGCGCCGCCGGTCGAGGCGGCGGTCACGGTCGGGATGTCGGCGGAGATCCGCACCGTGGTCGAATCCGGCACCGAAACCGACTCGCAGGCCTACACCTACCTGGCCTACCTCGACGCTCACCTGATCTTCGTCACGTTGATCCTCGATCCCGGCTCGCCGCATCCGCCGCTGCCGTCGCAGTACGCCGCGGAGCTCTTGGTCAACACGGTCGCCACCGCGCGCGGTTGAGCCCCGCGGTGGGTAGATTGGCGCCCGATGTCCACACACAGGGTGCTGGTTGCGGTGTTGAGCGTCGGCGTGGTGGCGGGTTGTTCGGCCGCCGAAGAGCCGCCGAACTCCGAGTCCATCGATATCGCCAAGATCGGTCAGGTCGCCTCGACGTTCGGTCCGGAGTTCCAGGTCACGGAGAAATCCTCGGGCCTGGACCCGAAGGCGCTGGAGAACCAGAAACCGCCCGAGGGGGTCGAGTTCGAACCCGCCGACTGCGCGGAGTTCGCCAGCATGCAGACCCTGCCGGAGGAGCTCAAGGGCAACATGTCCGCGGTGATCGCCGAGGGCGAGGGCAACCGGCTGGTGGCCATCGCGCTGGAGACCTCCGAGCAGGTGCCGCTGAACACGCCGAGCGACAACTGCAAGAAGTTCTCGTACGTGGCCGGCGGAACCCGCGGCACCATCGAGTCGGTGCCCGCGCCGCAGATCGACGGTGTCGAGACCCTCGGCGTACACCGCGTGGTGCAGGCCGCGATGAATGGACAGGTGCAGACCGGCGAGGTCTACAGCTATATCGCGCACCTCGGCGACTATCAGGTCATCGTCACCGCCAACCCGCTGGTGGTCCCGGACAAGCCGACCGAACCCGTCGACACCGGACGGGCCGAGAAGCTGCTCACCGACGCCGTGGCGGCCATTCGCAGTTAGCGCACACCCCGCGGGCGGAACTGGATGCTGATCCGGGGGCCGACGGGGCGGGCGGTCTTCGGGATCGCGTGCTCCCAGGTGCGCTGACAGGAGCCCCCCATCACCAGCAGGTCGCCGTGGCCGTGCTTGAGGCGCAGCGAGCGGCCCCCACCGCGGGGACGCAGCGCGAAGGTGCGGGTGGCGCCGAGGCTGACGATCGCCACCATGGTGTCCTCGGACTTGCCGCGGCCCAGGGTGTCGCCGTGCCAGGCCACACTGTCGTCGCCGTCGCGGTAGAGACACAGCCCGGCGGTGGTGAACGGCTCGCCGAGTTCGCCGGCGTAAATGTCGTTGAGCCGACGGCGAAGCTGCTTGAGCGCGACGTGCGGTGCCGGTTCCTCTACCAGATCGTGGTAGCTGATCAGCCGGGGGACGGCGAGCACGCGGTCGTACATCTGCCGGCGCTCGGCGCGCCAGGGGATGGCGGACAGCAGCTCGTCGAACAACTCGTCGGGGGCGTCGAACCAGCCGGCGCGAACGTCGATCCATGCTCCGTGGGCCAGGCGTCGTCGCTCGGCGTGGTCGAACAGGCCTTCCTGTAGCGACACGGTCACGTCTCGAAGTCTATCGCACAGACGTTCGATCAGAGGCGAACCGGCCCGGGTCCCTTCTCGGACAGCACGTCATCGGGGTTGGACAGCGTGCAGCTCTTCAGGCTCAGGCAGCCGCAGCCGATGCAGTCGGCGAGGTTGTCGCGCAGGCGCTGCAGGTGCACGATGCGGTCGTCGAGATCCTGGCGCCAGCCCGCCGACAACCGCGCCCAGTCGCGGCTGGTGGGCACGCGGTCGGCGGGCAGGCTCGTCAGGGCCTCCCGGATCCGTGCCAGGGGGATGCCGAGTCGCTGGGACATCCGGATGAACGCGACGCGGCGCAACGTGTCCCGGGTGTAGCGGCGCTGATTGCCCGAGGTGCGCCGGCTGCTGATCAGCCCCTCGCGCTCGTAGAAGTGCAACGCCGAGATGGCCACCCCGGCGCGGGCCGCCAACTCGCCCGGTGCCAACTCGTGGGTGTTCATACACCTAAACGATAGTTCAGGTCCGCAGTGGCGCTACGGTGCTAACTGTGGAGGCTCCGGCGCTGAGCGTCAATTCCGAGGTCGGAACGCTGCGTGCGGTCATCCTGCACCGCCCCGGCGCCGAATTGCAGCGGCTGACGCCCCGCAACAACGACCGGTTGCTCTTCGACGGACTGCCCTGGGTGTCGCGCGCCCAGGAGGAGCACGACGCGTTCGCCGAACTGTTGCGGGCCCGTGGCGTCGAGGTGCTGCTGATGGCGGATCTGCTCAGCGAGGCCCTGGCCAGCGGGGCCGCGCGGATGCAGGGGATCGCGGCGGCCGTCGATGCGCGACGGCTGGGTCTACCGCTGGCGCAGGAGCTTTCGGGCTACTTGCGCGGCCTCGATCCCGGCAGTCTGGCGCATCTGCTGATGGCCGGTATGACCTTCACCGAACTGCCGCTGGCCGACAGCGAGCTGTCGCTGGTGCGGCGGATGCACCACGGCGGCGACTTCGTCATCGATCCGCTGCCCAACCTGGTGTTCACCCGCGACTCGTCGTTCTGGATCGGGCCGCGGGTGGCGATCACCTCGCTGTCGCTGCCCGCGCGGATGCGCGAAACATCGCTGACCGATCTGATCTACGCGCATCACCCCCGCTTCCTCGGGGTGCGGCGGGCCTACGAGTCGCGCTCGGCGCCCGTGGAGGGCGGCGACGTCCTGCTGCTCGCGCCCGGCGTGGTGGCCGTCGGCGTCGGGGAGCGCACCACGCCGGCCGGTGCGGAAGCGTTGGCACGCAGCCTGTTCGACGACGGCCTGGCCCACACCGTGCTGGCCGTGCCCATTGAGCAGGGGCGGGCGCAGATGCACCTGGACACGGTGTGCACCATGGTCGACGTCGATGCCGTGGTGATGTATCCCAACGTGGTGGACACGTTGTCCGCGTTCACGATTCGCCGTGTCAACGGCGCGGTGCAGATCGACGACGCGGTGCCCTTCGTGCGGGCCGCAGCCGAGGCGATGGGCATCGACCGGCTGCGGGTCATCGCTACCGGCCTGGACCCGGTGACCGCCGAACGCGAGCAATGGGACGACGGCAACAACACCCTGGCGTTGGCGCCGGGCGTGGTGGTGGCCTACGAGCGCAACGTCGAGACCAATGCGCGGCTCGAGGATTCGGGCATCGAGGTGGTGCGCATCGCCGCTTCGGAGCTGGGCACCGGCCGCGGCGGCCCGCGCTGCATGTCCTGCCCTGCGGCGCGCGACCCGCTCTAACCGGTCGCTACCGGGCGGGACGGCTCCGAGCTCCACTGCGACCACGAGCCCGGGAACAGCGCGGCGTCCACGCCCACCGAGGCCAGGGCCGCGACCGTCACCGCCGCGGTCACCCCGGAACCGCAGTACACCGCGACGTCGTCGTCGATGCCGTCGAAGAGGCGGGTCAGGTCCGCCTCCGGTAGCCAGGCTCCGTCCTCGGCGAGCAGCTGCGTGCTGGGCAGGTTGCGCGCGCCGGGGATGTGGCCGGCGACCGCGTCCACCGGTTCGACCTCGCCGCGGAACCGCTCGGGGGCTCGCGCATCGAGCAGCGCCGCTGCCTGCGCGGCCTCGTCGGCGGTCACGGTGCGGCGGGCCCCCGCGTAGAGGTCGCGGTGCGCCACGGTGACGTCGCCGGGCTCGGGAACGACTGTGCCGGTCTGCAATTCGCCCGTCCAGGCGGCCAGCCCGCCGTCGAGAATGCGCACGTCCGGGATTCCCGCGGCGGTGAGTACCCACCAGGCGCGCGAGGAGCCCGCGCGGTTCCAGTCGTCGTAGACCACCACCGGCACCCCGGTGCGAACGCCCCAGCGGCGCGCGGCGGACTGCAGTGCGGCCCCGGACGGCAGCGGATGCCGGCCGCGGCCCGCCACCGAATGGTCGGAGAGGTCGTCGTCGAGGGAGACGTACACCGCGCCGGGCAGATGCCCGCGCTCGTAGGCGGCGGTGCCGTCGGGCTGGGCGAGTTCCCAGCGCACGTCCAGCAGCGTGATCGGCTCCCCGGCGTCCAGTCGGCGGGCCAACTCGTCGGCCCCGATCAGTACCTGTTCGCGCGTGCTCATGGTGCTCCGTCCGGGCCGAAATTGCGTCCAGGGCGCTGCGATTGGGCCCTGTCACGACCCTATCGGCAATCTGGGCGCCGTCGGCCGTCGCGCACACGCGCTATCGCCAGCTGGGTAACCAGATCTGCATGTGCCAGGTCTGCTGCGAGATGGGCATTCCCGTCAGCACCGGAAACAGCCACGCGAAGTTCGTGATCACCAGCGCCACGTAGCAGCAGACCACCACCAGCCCGAGCGTTCGTCGTTCCGGGTTTCGGGTGGGTTTGTAGAGGATGTCCCCGCAGATCAACGCGATCGCCATGACCAGGAACGGCGCCATGGCCACCGCGTAGAAGAAGTACATCTGCCGGTCGATGTCGGCGAACCACGGCAGCCAGCCCGCGCAGTAGCCGACCAGCACCACCGCGTAGCGCCAGTCGCAGCGGACGAAGGCGCGCCAGGCCGCGTACCCCAGCACGGGCACCGCGATGAACCACATCGCCGGCGTCCCCACCAGCATCACGGCCTTGACGCAGGACGCCGCGCCGCAGCCGGGCACGTTGTCCTGGTCGATCGCGTACAGCACCGGCCGCAACGACATCGGCCAGGTCCACGGCTTGGACTCCCACGGGTGCTGATTGCCCGCCGCGTTGGTCAGCCCGGAATGGAAGTCGTAGGCCTTGGCGGTGTAGTGCCACAGCGAGCGGATGGCGTCCGGCGGCTGGAACCACTCGCGCTCGCCGATCTTGCGGCCGGCCTCGTAGCGGTGGACGGCGGTCTCGGAGGCGAACCAGCGCGCGTACGACGCCACGTACACCGCGACCGGGATCAGGCCCATGGCCCAGGCCGTCGGCCCGACGTCGCGGCGGATGGTGCCCAGCCACGGCCGCGACACCTGATACTGCCGCCGGGCCACCACGTCGAAGGCCAGCGACATCAACCCGAAGAACACCACGAAGTACAGGCCGGACCACTTGGTCGCGCAGGCCAGTCCGAGCAGCACCCCGGCACCGAACCGCCACCAGCGCACACCCAGGCGCGGACCCCACTGGGTCTCGTGGATCCGCCCGTCCAGCAGCGCGTTGTGCATCCGCTCGCGGACCTGATCGCGGTCCACGATCAGCGCCCCGAACGCCGCGACCACGAACACCACCAGGAACCCGTCGAGCAGCGCGGTGCGCGAGGCCACGAACGTCACGCCGTCGGCGATCAGCAGCAGCCCGGCGATGGCGCCGACCAGCGTCGAGCGGCTGATTCGCCGCACGATCCGGGCGACCAGCACCACCAGGATCACGCCCATCACCGCGCCGCTGAACCGCCAGCCCAGCCCGCTGTAGCCGAAGATGGCCTCGCCGATGGCGATCAACTGCTTGCCGACGGGGGGATGAACCACCAGCCCGAAGCCGGGATTGTCCTCGACGCCGCTGTTGTGCAGCATCTGCCAGGCCTGCGGCGCGTAGTGCTTCTCGTCGAAGATCGGCGTGCCGGCGTCGGTCGGCGACTGCAGGTTCAGGAATCGGGTGATGGCCGCCAGGGCCCCGATCACCGCCGTCATCGCCCAGCCCTGCGCACGATCCAGCGGCCCGAAATCGGCGACGGGGACCAGCGGGCCGGGGCTGATCACCGGTACGGCGCGCTCCGGCACCACGGTCGAGGGAGCGGTCATCGACACCGATCGTAGGCTGTGGGGCATGAGTGGCGGTCGACTGTTGCTGGCAGCCACACCGTTGGGGCATCCCGGAGACGCCTCGGCCCGGCTGATCGACGCGCTCGGGACCGCGGACATCGTCGCCGCCGAGGACACCCGCCGGGTGCGCAACCTCGCCCAGTCGCTTCAGGTGCGGATCCGCGGGAAGGTGCTCAGCCTGTTCGAGGGCAATGAGACCACCCGTGTTCCCGCCCTGGTCGACGAGATCCGCAGCGGGGCGACGGTGCTCGCCGTGACCGATGCGGGCATGCCCTCGATCAGCGATCCCGGCTATCGGTTGGTGGCGGCGTGCGTGAGCGCGGACCTGCCGTTGACGTGTCTGCCCGGACCGTCGGCGGTGACGACGGCGTTGACGTTGTCCGGGTTGGCGGCCGACCGGTTCTGCTTCGAGGGTTTTGCCCCGCGCAAGCCCGCGGCGCGCCGCGGCTGGCTGGCCGCGCTGGCCACCGAGCGGCGCACGGCGGTGTTCTTCGAATCCCCGCGGCGGCTCGCCGAATGTCTGCGCGACGCCGTCGACGAACTCGGGGCCGACCGTCGCGCGGCGGTCTGCCGGGAGCTGACCAAGATCCACGAGGAGGTCGTTCGCGGCACGCTGGGGGAGCTGGCCGAGTGGGCGGCCGACGGCGTGCTGGGTGAGATCACCGTGGTGCTCGCCGGGGCGACGCCGGTGGCCGACGTGGACACCCTGGTGGCCGAGGTGGTGGCCCTGGCCGACGACGGGATGCGGGTCAAGGACGCGTGCGCGCAGGTGATCGCCGCGCACCCGGGCGCCCCGTCGCGCCGCGAACTCTACGATGCGGTGCTACGCGCCCGCGCTCAGTGAGTCGACGCCGGCCGGACCGGTCAGCGCGATCGTCGGGGCCGCCTTGTCCAGACACTCCTGCCACTCGGCGTCCGGGTCGGAATCGGCGGTGATCCCGCCCCCGACGCCGAACACCGCGGCACCGGATGCGTCGAACTCGACGGTGCGGATGGCGACGTTCAGCTCGGTGCCGGCCACCGGCGAGGCCAGTCCGACGGTGCCGCAGTAGACCCCGCGCGGGTGCGGCTCCCATTGCGAGAGAAGTTCGGCGGCACGGCCTTTCGGTGTGCCGGTGACCGAGGCCGGGGGGAATGTCGCGGCCAGCACGTCGCGCATCGGCGTGCTGCGGGGAACGCGTGCCGTCACCGTCGATACCAGGTGCCACACGCCGGGGGCGGGCCGGATGGCCAGCAGTTCGGGCACGGTCACCGATCCGGTGGTGGCGACGCGGCCCAGGTCGTTGCGCACCAGATCGACGATCATGATGTTCTCGGCGACGTCCTTGACCGAACCGCGCAGCAGCCCCGGATCGGCGTGCAGTGGCAGCGTGCCCTTGATGGGGCTGGAGGTGACGTCCTCGCCGCGCCGGCGCAGGAACACCTCCGGCGACAGTGAGGCCAGGGCACCCCACGGCCCGGCGCAGAACGCGCCGCGCGCCGGCGTCGTGCGCGTCACCGCGTCGGCGAAGAAGTCCAGCGGCGACCCGGTGTAGTCCCCCCGGTACTGCGTGCACACGCAGGCCTGATAAACCTCGCCGGCCGCGATCGCGGCCAGGCAGGCCGAGACTCCGGCGCGGTGGGCATTGCGGTCCGGTGCGGTCCAGTCGATCCGCCAGTCCCGCTGCGGCGCCGGGGAACTCAACGCCTGCCGCAGCCACGGCGCCATCGGCGCACCGGAAAGACTTTCATACCACCAGATTCCGGCAGCGTCGCAGCGCAGCACGCAGTCCGTCCAGCCGCCGCCGGCCGCGGGGATCCGCGTCCCGGCGCGGTCGGGGTAGGACAGGTAGCCGAACCAGCCACCGCCGACGGCCTCCGACGGCCCGCCCGGTGCGACGTCGAACACGTCCTCGGGGCGCACGGGCGCGACGGCCAGGCTGGGCGCGATGACCGCGCGTGCACCGAACCACTCGCCGGTCAGCGCCGCCGGCGGCGGCAGGTGCGCCGCGGCGGCGCCGGCCGCGACCGCGCGCAGCACCTCGGCGGTGGTGCCGAGGGCGCCCAGGCGGTCGATGCGCATCGCATCAGCTTGTCAGATGCCCGCTTCAGCGGCTGATCTGCCGCGGGACCGCGACGTTGACCAGCTTGTCCGGGTTGCGCATCGCGTACAGGTGGACGATCTTGCCGTCGACCAACTCCGCGGTGATCACCCCCTCGAGGTGATCGTCGAGGTAGAGCACCAGCGCGGGGGCGCTGTTGTACATCGCGGGTTCCACCCGGGCGTTGGGGCCGCCCAACCGGCTCAGGCCCATCACCAGCTTCGCGACCTTGGCCGCACCCACCACGGGCCGGCGCGCGGCGCTGACCTTGCCGGCGCTGTCGGCGGTCCACACGACGTCCGGGGCCAGCATTTCCATGAGCTGATCCATGTCGCCGGTGGCCGCGGCCAGGAAGAACTGATTGGTCAGCTGCACCGATTGCTCGGGGTCCACGGGTTCGAACCGCTTGCGGCGGGCGTGCACGTGCTCGCGGGCGCGGTGCGCGATCTGGCGCACCGCGGCCGCGGATTTGCCGACCGCCGAGGCGATCTCGTTGTGCTCGAAGCCGAACACCTCGCGCAGCACGAACACCGCCCGCTCGTCGGGGGTCAGCGTCTCGAGGACCACCATCATGGCCATCGACACCGATTCGGCCAGGACCACGTCCGCGGCGGCGTCCTTGCCGCCCAACGACTCCGCGAGCAGCAGCGGCTCCGGCAGCCACGGCCCGACGTACTCCTCGCGGCGTCGGGCCGCGGCGCGCAGCGCGTTGAGCGACTGGCGGGTCACCAGCTGGGCCAGATAGGCCTTGGTGTCCTGCACCTCGTCGAGGTCCACCTGTGCCCACCGCAGGTAGCTGTCCTGCAGCACGTCATCGGATTCGGTTGCCGTGCCCAGGATTTCGTAGGCGATGGTGAACAGCAGCGGGCGCAGGTGGGTGAACCGCTCGGCGTGCTCCTCGGTGCCGGACCCGGTCATGGCGTCGGCACCGGCTGCTCGGTGCGGGCGAGCCGGTCCGCGCGCCAGTTGCCCTTGACCCAGAAGTACGAGCCGGGCTTGCGGGCCTCGCGGCGCAGCGCCCACACGGTGGCCGAGCAGATCAGCTCCTTGATGGCCGCGGCCGTGCGGCCGCCGACGTAGCCGCGGCGCGGGCTGTCGTCGGTGTGCAGGAGCTGCATCGTGCCAAATTTACGGCCCAGGCTGATGCACTGTCCGGCGAAAGCCAGACTGATCGGCGCGGGGGCGTCGCCGGCGAGCCGGGCCAGTACGGTGTGCGCGGCCTGGGCGCCCAGCGGCATCGCCGCCGCGCAACTCATCCGCAACGGCAGGCCCGACGGGGCCGCGGCGTCGCCGGCGGCGACAATTCGCTCGTCGTCGACGCTGGTCAACGTCTCGTCGGTGAGCACGCGGCCCAGTGCGTCGGTGCTCAGCCCGCTGGCGGCCGCCAGGCCGGGCACCCCGAAGCCGGCCGTCCACACCGTGACCGCGCTGGGCAGGGTGGTGCCGTGGCTCAGTTCGACGCTGTGGGCGTGGACCCGCGCGACGGTGACGCCCTCGATGACGTGCACGCCCAGCTTGTCCAGGGTCTTGGCCACCGACTTGCGGCCGGTGGCGGCCAGCGACGGGGTCAGCTGATCGGTGACCAGCGTGACGGGCCGGCCCGCCTCGGCCAGTTCCGCGGCGGCCTCGACTCCGGTCAGGCCGCTGCCGACGACCACGACCGGCGCGATGGCGGGTACGTCCCGCAGCCGGTCGGCCAGCCGCTGGGCCTGCTCGAGTTCGGAAAGGGGATAACCGAATTCGTTGGCTCCCGGGACCGCGGTGGTGACCGCGCCGGTGCTGCCGACGGCATAGATCAGGTAGTCGTAGTCCAGCGTGGCGCCCGAGGCCAACTCCACCTGGCGGGCCGCCGCATCGATGCGGGTGGCGCCGTCGACCACCAGCCGGATGCCCTCGCCGAGCATGTCCTCGTAGGGTTCGGTGGCGTCGTCGTTGCCGACGGCCAACTGGTGCAGGCGAATGCGCTCGACGAACTGCGGTCGCGGGTTGACCAGCGTGATGTCCAGACCGGGGCGCCGGCGCAGCCGATTGGCCGCGAGCACGCCGGCGTAACCGCCGCCGATGACCACGATCCGGGGTGTCTGCTCACTCATGGGTGCTCCTTGGGATCAGTGTCGGCTCCTCGTTGAGCCGATCTGACCTCAAGACACCGCCGGTGGCCGGGGTGTGACAGGGTCCGCGCCGGATGTGGCGCAGATCACTAGACCAGGCCGAGTGCCAGCATCGCGTCGGCGACCCGGATGAACCCGGCGATGTTCGCCCCGGCCACGTAGTTGCCGGGCTGGCCGTACTCCTCGGCGGTGGACAGGACCCGGTTGTGGATCCGGCGCATGATCTCTTCGAGGCGCTTCTCGGTGTCGACGAACGTCCACGAATCGCGCGAGGCGTTCTGCTGCATCTCGAGCGCGCTGGTGGCCACGCCGCCGGCGTTGGCGGCCTTGCCCGGCGCGAAGATGACACCGGCCTCGGCGAACTGCTTGATCGCGTCCGGCGAGCACGGCATGTTGGCGCCCTCGGCGACGAAGCGGCAGCCGTTCTTGATCAGGAAACCGGACTCGGAGCCGTTGACCTCGTTCTGGGTGGCGCAGGGGACCGCGATGTCGCAGGGCACCTCCCACACCGACCGGCCCTCGACGAAGTGGGCCGCGCCCGCGCGGGCCTCGACGTAGTCGGCGACCCGGCCGCGCTTGACCTCTTTGATCTCCTTGAGCAGGCCGACGTCGATGCCCTTCTCGTCGACCACGTAGCCGCTGGAGTCCGAACAGGCGACCACGGTGCCGCCGAGTTCGTGGATCTGCTCGATGGCGTAGATCGCGACGTTGCCGGAACCGGACACCACGACCCGCTTGCCCTCGACCGTGTCGTTGGCGGCCTTGACCATCTCGTTGAGGAAGAACACCGTGCCGTAGCCGGTGGCCTCGGTGCGCACCTGGGATCCGCCCCAGGTCAGGCCCTTGCCGGTGAGCACGCCCGACTCGTAGCGGTTGGTGATGCGCTTGTACTGGCCGAACAGGTAACCGATCTCGCGGCTACCGACGCCGGTGTCGCCGGCCGGGACGTCGGTGTACTCGCCGATGTGCCGGTACAGCTCGGTCATGAACGACTGACAGAACCGCATCACCTCGTTGTCCGAGCGGCCCTTGGGGTCGAAGTCCGACCCGCCCTTGCCGCCGCCGATGGGCATACCGGTCAGCGAGTTCTTGAAGATCTGCTCGAAGCCCAGGAACTTGACGATGCCGAGGTAGACCGACGGGTGGAACCGCAGGCCGCCCTTGAACGGGCCGAGCGCGGAGTTGAACTCGACGCGGAAGCCCCGGTTGATGTGGGTGGCGCCGGAGTCGTCGCTCCAGGGCACGCGGAAGATGATCTGGCGTTCGGGCTCGCACAGCCGACGGATCACCTCGCTGTCGGCGTACTCCGGATGCTTGGCGACGACCGGTCCGAGGCTGTGCAGCACCTCGTAGACGGCCTGATGAAACTCCAATTCGCCCGCGTTGCGCTGCACTACGTCGTCGTAGAGGCCGTGCAGCTTTTCGTGCAGTCCTGTAGTCATTCATCCACCTGATATCGAGGGAACACGCCTGTGGGCGTCGGAAGCGCGGCACCGGGTTTGAGTCTGGTGCCGAGGGCGGCGAACGTGCGGTCGTTCGCGGGCTGGCCCAGCAGGTTGAGAAGTTTACCCGCCGAGGAGGGCATCACCGGCTGCGCCAGCAGCGCGGCGATGCGGACGGTCTCCATGGTGACGTACAACACCGTGCCGAACCGCTGCTGATCGGCGGCCTGCTCGGACTTGCGCAACACCCAGGGTTCTTGGGCCGAGAAGTAGCGGTTGGCGGCGCCCAGCACCTGCCAGATGGCCTCCAGCGCCTGGTGCATGGCCTGGTCGTCGTAGTGGCCGCGCACGGTGTCGAGCAGCGCGTCGGCGGCCGCCAGCAGCGTCTCGTCGTCGCCGGTGAACTCGCCCGGGGTCGGCACCACCCCGTCGAGGTTCTTGGCCACCATCGACAGCGAGCGCTGCGCGAGGTTGCCCAGCTCGTTGGCCAGGTCGGTGTTGATCCGGCTGATGATGCCTTCTTCGCTGTAGCTGCCGTCCTGTCCGAACGGCACCTCCCGCAGCAGGAAGTAGCGCAGCTGGTCGACGCCGAACGCGTCGGCGAGGGCGATGGGGTCGACGACGTTGCCCACCGACTTGCTCATCTTCTCGCCGCGGTTGAACAGGAAGCCGTGCGCGTAGACCCGCCGCGGCAGCTCGATGCCGGCGGACATCAGGAACGCGGGCCAGTACACCGCGTGGAACCGGATGATGTCCTTGCCGATCATGTGCAGATCGGCCGGCCAGAACCGCTGGAACACCGCCGAGTCGGTATCCGGGAACCCGACCCCGGTGAGGTAGTTGGTCAGCGCGTCGACCCACACGTACATGACGTGGTCGGGATGGCCGGGGACGGGCACACCCCAGTCGAAGGTGGTCCGCGAGATCGACAGATCGGTCAGCCCGCCGCTGACGAAGCTGACCACCTCGTTGCGCCGCGAGTCCGGGCCGATGAACTCCGGATGGGCCGCGTAGTGCGCGAGCAGCCGGTCGGTGTAGGCCGAGAGGCGGAAGAAGTACGTCTGCTCCTCGGTCCAGGTGACCTCGGTGCCCGTCTCGATCGCGATCCGGGTGCCGTCGGGGCCCTCCTGGGTCTCGTCGGTGGCGAAGAACCGCTCGTCGCGGACCGAGTACCAGCCGGCGTAGGAATCGAGGTAGATGTCGCCGGCGTCGTTCATCCGCTGCCAGATGGCCTTGGACGCCTCGAAGTGGTCGGGATCACTCGTGCGGATGAACCGGTCGAAGGAGACGTCGAGGCGCTCCTGCAGTTGCTGGAACACATCGGAGTTGCGCCGAGCCAGCTCCGCGGTGGGGATTCCCTCGGCCGCCGCGGTCTGCGCCATCTTCAGGCCGTGTACGTCGGTGCCGGTCAAAAACCGGACGTCAAAGCCATCGAGACGCTTGAATCGAGCAATCGCGTCGGTGGCGATGTACTCGTAGGCGTGCCCGACGTGCGGTGTGCCGTTGGGGTAGGCAATCGCCGTCGTCACGTAGTAGGGCTGGCTCATCAGGAGATCACCTTATTGTCTTTTGGTGTGTCCGCGAAAAGCAGTAAGCGACCGGCGCCTCCGCTGCCGGAGCCGCTGTCCCCGTTGATCGACGCCCACACCCACCTCGATGCGTGTGGCGCGGCCGACGCCGCCGACGTCAAGGCCATCCTGGATCGCGCCGAGTCCGTCGGCGTCGGCGCCGTCGTCACCATCGCCGATGACCTTGACGCCGCGCAGTGGGCCGTGCGCGCCGCGGACTGGGATCCGCGGGTGTACGCCGCGGTGGCCCTGCACCCGACGCGCGCCAACGCGCTCGACGACAACGCCCGGGCCACCATCGAGGCGCTCGCCGACCATCCGCGGGTGGTCGCCGTCGGCGAGACCGGCATGGACATGTACTGGCCCGGCAAACTCGACGGGTGCGCCGACCCGGTGCAGCAGCGCGAGGGCTTCGCCTGGCACATCGACCTGGCCAAGCGCACCGGCAAGCCGCTGATGATCCACAACCGCGACGCCGACGACGAGGTGCTCGACGTGCTGCGCGCCGAGGGCGCGCCGGACACGGTGATCTTCCACTGCTTCTCCTCGGGCCCGCAGATGGCCCGGGCCTGCATCGATGCGGGCTGGTACCTGAGCCTTTCGGGGACGGTCAGCTTCCGGAACGCCGCCGATCTGCGGGAGGCGGCCCGGCTGATTCCCCGCGAACAACTGCTGGTGGAGACCGACGCGCCGTTCCTGACCCCGCACCCGTACCGGGGCGCGCCCAACGAGCCGTACTGCCTGCCCTACACCGTGCGGGCGCTGGCGGAACTGACCGAGCGGCCGGCCGCCGAGCTGGCCGCGGATTCGTCGGCAAACGCCCGTCGTGTGTACGGTCTAGGCGGCAATGGTGCCGATTGAACGCGACGCGCGACGACGGTGGAGTTGCCCGCGCCTGTGACGTTCGTTACCGTCTTGTGATAATCGCGGGCCCGTCAGGGCCCCGTCGCATGTAGAGCTCATGAACGAGAATTTGGACAACGCAACGGTGAATGCACTAACCAAACTTCATCAGGCTCGCTCACCGATGCTGCGAATCGTTGTCGGCGCGGCCCTGGTCGCCTTGATCTTCGCCGGTGGTTCCGCCGTCGCCGCCCACAAGACCGTGACGTTGTCGGTCGACGGCACCCCCATCACGGTGACGACCATGAAGTCCCGCGTGATCGACATCGTCAACGAGAACGGCTTCGACGTCGACGAGCGCGACGACCTGCTGCCCGCGGCCGACGACAGCGTCGGCAACGCCGAGACGATCGTCCTCAAGCGCAGCCGGCCGTTGGAGGTCTCGCTCGACGGTCAGAACAGCCAGCAGTTGTGGACCACGGCCGCCACGGTCGACGAGGCCCTGGCGCAGTTGGACATGACCGACAACGCCCCGGAGGCGGCCTCGCGCGCCTCCCGCGTGCCGCTCGAGGGCATGGCGCTGGCGGTGGTGAGCCCGAAGACGGTGCAGATCAACGACGGTGGCGCCATCAGCACCGTGCACCTGGCCGCGCCGGACGTCGAGGCCCTGCTGGCCGAGGCCGGCATGCCGCTCGAGCAGCGCGACAAGGTGGTGCCCGCGGCCTCGAGCCCGGTGATCTCGGGAATGCAGATCGAGGTGACCCGCATCCGGATGGAGAAGGTCACCGAGCGGCTGCCGTTGGAGCCCAACGCGCAACGCATCGAGGACCCGGAGATGAACATGAGCCGGCAGGTCGTCGAGGATCCCGGCACTCCCGGCACCCAGGACGTGACGTTCGCGGTGGCGAAGGTCAACGGCGTGGAGACGGGCCGGTTGCCGGTCGCCAACACCGTGGTGAGCCCGGCCCGCGACTCGGTGTTGCGGGTCGGCGCCAAGCCGGGCACCGAGGTTCCGCCGGTGCGCAACGGGGCCATCTGGGATGCCCTGGCGCAGTGCGAAGCCGGCGGCAACTGGTCCATTAACACAGGTAACGGTTATTACGGGGGCGTCCAATTCGACCTGAATACCTGGGCGCGACAAGGTGGTCTGCGTTATGCTCCCCGTGCAGATCTTGCAACTCGTGAAGAACAGATCGCCATAGCGGAAGTCACGCAGGCGCGCCAAGGGTGGGGGGCGTGGCCCACGTGCAGTAGTAGGGCAGGTTTACGCTGACTATTCGACTCCTCGGTCGCACCGAGATAAGAGCCCTCGCCAAAGAACTCGATTTCCGGCCGCGAAAATCGCTCGGCCAGAACTTCGTTCATGACGCCAACACCGTGCGCCGCATCGTGTCGGCGTCCAGCGTCAACCGCAATGACAAGGTCATCGAGGTTGGGCCGGGCTTGGGGTCGTTGACGCTGGGTCTGCTGGATCGCGGCGCGACGGTGACCGCCGTCGAGATCGATCCGGTGCTTGCGCAACGGCTTCCCCAGACCATCGCGTCGCATTCGCACAGCGAGATCCACCGCCTCACCGTGCTCAACCGGGACATCCTCACGCTGCGGCGGGAGGATCTCGAGACCGAGCCGACCGCGCTGGTGGCCAACCTCCCGTACAACATCGCGGTGCCGGCGCTGCTGCACCTGCTGGCGGAGTTTCCGTCCATCAAGACCGTGATGGTCATGGTGCAGTCGGAGGTCGCCGAGCGGCTGGCCGCCGAACCGGGCGGCAAGGATTACGGCGTGCCGAGCGCCAAGGTGCGGTTCTACGGCCGGGTGCGCCGCTACGGCATGGTGTCGCCGACGGTGTTCTGGCCGATCCCGCGGGTCTATTCGGGCCTGGTCCGGATCGACCGCCACGAGACCTCGCCGTGGCCCACCGAGGAGTCCTTCCGGGACCGGGTCTTCGAGTTGGTGGACATCGCCTTCGCGCAGCGCCGAAAGACCTCGCGGAACGCCTTTTTGGATTGGGCGGGTTCGGGCAACGAATCGGCGAGCCGGCTGTTGGCCGCGAGCATCGACCCGGCACGTCGCGGGGAGACGCTGTCCATCGCCGACTTCGTCCGGCTGTATCAGCGCTCCGGGGAGCCGGGCAGCAAAGAGGTCCCGGTCTCCTAGTTCAGCACCCGCTGGAGTAGGTCGACGAACTCCGCGCAGGATTCGTGGCGCGCGTCGGGTTCCTTCATCAGCGCCGTCGTCAGCACCGCGTCAATGCCGCGGGGCAGCCCCGCCATCCGCTGCGAGAACCGCGGTGGTGGTTGTTCGAGGTGGGCGTCGATGAGCCCGGCCGCCGTGCTCGCCGTGAACGGTGGCGCGCCGGTGAGCAGTTCGACGGCCGTGCACGCCAGTGAGTACTGATCGGTGCTCGCCGAAGGCATTCGGCCCAGCAGCATCTCCGGGGCCGCATACGGCAGCGAGGCCTGCACCGTCGGCGGTGCGGCCGGCGGCCGTCGGGTGAGGCGCCGCGCCGGGTCCAACGACAGGCGGACTCCGCCGGCGCGGGCCAGTCGGGCGGCCATGTCCTCGGCCGGCACGTGGGCGACCGCGAAGTCGATCAACACTGCGCCGCCCGCCGAGAAGTCCTGGTGGACAAGGATATTGGCGGGTTTGACGTCGCAGTGCACGATGCCCATCCGGTGGGCATGATCGAGCGCGTCGGCGATCTGGGCCAGGGCGATAAGCCGGTCGGCGGTCGCGGTCAGCGTCGCGATGTTGCCGCCGTCGACGTACTGCATGGCGATCCAGTGCGGGCCCAGCTCGTATTCGGTGACGATGTGCGGATGGTCGAGCTGACCGGTCAGGACGAAGGCCCGCTCCAACCGGTGCCGCGCTTCGGAATCGCGATGCCGCGGGTCGAGCACCTTGAGCGCCACGGGGCGGGAATCCTGGGGGCGGCGTGCCAGATACACCGTGGCGCTGCCGCCACGTCCCAGCGTCCGCTCGATGACGTAGCCGCGGAGGTCCTCACCGGGCTGCGGCACCAGAACAGCCTAGCCAGCGCGGGTGTCCCGGATTCGTTCGGCGCCGTCGTCGTCGCCCGGCGTACCCTCGTGCGGTGACCGCGTCTGATGGCAGTACCGCCGCGCAATGGGTGACTCCGGGTTCGGTGACGGTTCGGGTGCCCGGCAAGGTCAATCTCTTCCTGGCCGTCGGTGACGAACGCGCCGACGGCTACCACGAACTGACCACCGTCTTCCACGCCGTGTCCCTGTTCGACGAGGTGATCGTCCGCACCGCCGACACGATGTCGCTGACCATCCGCGGCGAGGGCGCCGAGGCGCTGCCGGCCGACGATCGCAACCTGGCCTGGCGCGCGGCCGAACTGCTGGCCGAGCACGTCGGCCGCGCCCCGGATGTGGCGATCACCATCCACAAGTCGATCCCGGTGGCCGGCGGCATGGCCGGCGGTAGCGCGGACGCGGCGGCCGTGCTGGTCGGCATGAACACGCTGTGGGAGCAGGGGGTGCCGCGCCGGGACCTGCACGCGCTGGCCGCGCAACTGGGCAGCGACGTGCCGTTCGCCTTGCACGGCGGCACCGCGCTGGGCACCGGCCGCGGCGAGGAACTGGCCACCGTGCTGGCCCGCAGCACCTTCCACTGGGTGCTGGCGTTCGCCGACGGCGGGCTGTCGACGCCCGCGGTGTTCGGCGAGATCGACCGGCTGCGCGCCGCCGGTGGGCCGCCGCGGCTCGAGGATCCCGAGCCGGTGCTGGCCGCGCTGGCCGCCGGCGATGCGGCCCAGCTGGCGCCGCTGCTGGGCAACGACCTGCAGCCGGCGGCACTGAGCCTGGATCCCGGGCTACGTCGCACCCTGCGCGCCGGCAAGGAGGCCGGCGCGCTGGCCGGCATCGTGTCGGGATCCGGTCCCACCTGCGCGTTCCTGTGCGCCTCGGAGTCCGCCGCCGTCGACGTCGGCACCGAACTGGCCGGTGCCGGGGTGTGCCGCACCGTGCGGGTGGCCAGCGGCCCGGTGCCCGGCGCGCGCGTCGTCTCCAGCTGAGGAGTTCGCGCAGTCCAGAGAGTGAACTGTGTCTCACGTACCTGGAAAGTTTGTCGGTTACTTAAGAGGAGTTTAAGATGAGCAACGGTGATGGATAGCGACCTGATCGACGCTCGATTGGAGCCCACCGGATCAGCCGGTGGGTTTTATTGCTGTCCGCCATCAATTCGAGATCTAACCGCAGCGCAATTGTGTGCGCGCGCCTCCGAGCAGGTGCCCACAGCCAGGCGGAACATGTACGAGATCGTGTCGTCGCCGGCACCAGTATTGCTCCGGAATCCGAGGAGGTCCTCGTGAGCAGATTTACCGACAAGATGTACTACAACGCCGCGACCAGCACCAAGGGCATGGTCACAGGCGAACCCCACGAGCCGGTTCGGCACACGTGGGGCGAGGTACACGAGCGGGCCCGCCAGATCGCCGGCGGTCTGGCCGCGGCCGGTGTCGGCCACGGCGACGCCGTCGGGGTGCTGGCCGGGGCGCCGGTCGAGATCGCACCGGTGGCCCAGGGGCTGTGGATGCGCGGCGCGAGCCTGACGATGCTGCACCAGCCGACCCCGCGCACCGACCTGGTGGTCTGGGCCGGTGACACCATGAACGTCGTCGACATGATCGAGGCCAAGGCCGTCATCATCTCCGATCCGTTCATGGCCGCCGCGCCGGTGCTCGAGGAGAAGGGCCTGAAGGTCCTGACCGTCGCCGACTTGCTGGACTCCGCACCCATCGATCCGGTCGAGACCGGCGAGGACGACCTGGCGCTGATGCAGCTGACCAGCGGCTCCACCGGTTCGCCGAAGGCGGTGCACATCACGCACCGCAACTTGCACTCCAACGCCGAGGCGATGTTCATCGGCGCGGAGTACGAGGTCGAAAAAGACGTCATGGTCAGCTGGTTGCCCTGCTTCCACGACATGGGCATGATCGGCTTCCTGACCGTCCCGATGTACTTCGGCGCCGAACTGGTCAAGGTCACGCCGATGGACTTCCTGCGCGACACCCTGCTGTGGGCGCGGCTGATCGACAAGTACAAGGGCACCATGACCGCGGCCCCGAACTTCGCCTACGCGTTGTTCGCCAAGCGGTTGCGCCGGCAGGCCAAGCCCGGCGAGTTCGACCTGTCCACGCTGCGTTTCGCGCTGTCGGGCGCCGAGCCCGTCGAGCCGGCCGACGTCGAGGACCTGATCGACGCGGGCAAGCCGTTCGGGCTCAAGCCGTCGGCGATCCTGCCGGCCTACGGCATGGCCGAGGCGACGCTGGCGGTGTCGTTCTCCGAATGCAACGCCGGTCTGGTGGTCGACGAGATCGACGCTGACCTGCTGGCCGCGCTGCGCCAGGCCGTGCCGGCCACCAAGGGCAACACCAAGCGGCTGGCGTCGCTGGGACCGCTGCTCGAGGGGCTGGAGGCCCGCATCGTCGACGAGCACGGCAACATCAAGCCGGCCCGCGGGGTCGGGGTGATCGAACTGCGCGGCGAGGCGATGACGCCGGGACACACCACCATGGGTGGCTTCCTGCCCGCGCAGGACGAGCACGGCTGGTACGACACCGGCGACCTCGGCTACACGATGGAGAACGGCCACGTCGTGGTCTGCGGCCGCGTCAAGGACGTCATCATCATGGCCGGTCGCAACATCTATCCGACCGACATCGAGCGGGCCGCCGGCCGCGTCGAGGGGGTGCGCCCGGGTTGTGCCGTGGCCGTGCGGCTGGACGCCGGGCATTCCCGTGAAACCTTCGCTGTCGCAGTGGAGTGCAACGCCTACCAGGATCCGGCCGAGGTGCGCCGCATCGAGCACCAGGTGGCCCACGAGGTGGTCGCCGAGGTCGATGTGCGGCCCCGCAATGTCGTGGTCCTCGGTCCCGGCACCATCCCGAAGACCCCGTCGGGCAAGCTGCGTCGCGCCAACTCCGTCGAGCTCGTCACCTAAGCCCCGTCTTTGCGCGAGCGTGCTGGGGTCTCTCCCCATAGCGCGAGCGTGCGTGTCCGCGGCCGCCACGCCGATGGGTTTGCGTAGTTTGCGCACGTTCGTCGGGGCCGGCGCGCGCTAGAAGTGGATGTGTCGGGCGCTGACCGCCATCCGGCGCATCTGGTACCGCAGCGGTGACAAGCGGGGCGCGACGAGTTCCAGTTCGGCTTGTCCGGCGATGAACTCCACCACTTCATCGATGTTGCGGCCATCGGTGTCGACATGCGTGGCGAACCGTTCCGCGGCGAGTGCAGTCACACAACGCTCGATCTGATCCATTGCCCATGTTTCGTTGCGGCCGACCGCCCGACCCAGCCAGTACGCTGCGCGAGACTGCAACCGTCCTCGTAACGTCGCGGGGGAGGCGATCAGCGAAAAATGTTGTACCGCAACGTCATTGTTCCGCAGACCCGACATGATCTCGTCGAAGTAGTCCGGGGCGACGAGTGTCATCGGTACGAGTACGGGGCCATCGTGCGCATGCACGGCATCGGTGAGGGTGGCGATGACCGCAGAGCGCCACTGCGGCCGATCCTGAAAGTCTTTGCGCTCCGACTCCGGCAGCATTCGATGGATGCCATAACCGATGAGTTCGGGATCAGCGACGTGCGCGTGGCGCAGCCGTCGTTGGAGTTCGAACGCGGTTTGGGTTTTGCCGGCACCGAAAGCGCCGTTGATCCACAGCAACACCGTGCCGAGTTTAGAGGCGCTGCCGTCACCGCGAACGTGCGCAAACTACGCAAAACCACCGGCGTGGCGGCCGCGGACACGCACCTTCGCGCTAAAGGGGGGCACCCACGCGGCACGCAGCACGCTCGCGCTATTGACGCTAAAGCCTCCCTAGCCCCAGGCGTGGACGATGTTCTGCGCGGGCTCCAGGCCGAGCTCGATCAGCAACTCCACGGCGTCGGCGGCCTGCTCGCAGATGGTGGGCACCTCTTTGCGCTCGGCGGCGTTGAACTGCTCCAGCACGAACGCCGCACCGGACTTCTGCCCGGGTGGCTTGCCGATGCCGATCCGCACTCGCTGAAAGTCGTTGCTGCCCAACGACGATGACACCGAACGCAGGCCGTTGTGGCCCGCTGCGCCGCCGCCGGCCTTGAGCCGGATCCGACCGAAGTCGATGTCCAGCTCATCGTGGACGACGATGACGTCCGCAGGCTCCACCGAATAGAACTTGGCCAGCGGCCCGACCTGGCGCCCGGACTCGTTCATGAACACGCGCGGTTTCGCGACGACCACGGCCCGGCCGCCGAGGCGACCGGTGATCGCCTCGGCGCCGGAACGCTTGTGCACCTTGAACTTTTCGCGCATCCGGTCGGCGAGGATGTCGACGACCATGAACCCGACGTTGTGCCGGGTCTTGGCGTAGTTCGGTCCGGGGTTGCCCAGGCCGACCACCAGCAGTGTGTCGGCCATCGTCGCGAGCTACTCGGACTCGGGGGCTTCGGCGGCCGGGGCGGCCTCGGCGGCCTCCTCGCCCTCTTCCTCGATCCCGCCCTCGAGGTCCTGGGCGGTGGGTGCCGGCACGATGTTGACCACCAGGAACTCGGGATCCGAGATCAGCGAGACACCGTCGGGCAGCGGAACGTCGCTGGCCAGGATCTGGGTGCCGACCTCGGCGCCCTCGATCGACGCGGTCAGCTCTTCGGGGATCGACAGCGCCTCGGCCTCGATCTCGATGGTGCTGGCTTCCTGGGTGACCAGGGTGCCCGGGGCGGCCTCGCCCTCGATGAGGACGTTGACCTCGACGATGACCTTCTCGCCGCGCTTGACCACCAGCAGGTCGGCGTGCTGGATGTTGCGCCGGATCGGGTGGATTTCCAGGGCCCTGGTCAGCGCCAGCTGCTCAGTGCCGTCGATGTCGAGGGCCAGCACCGCGTTGGTGCCGGAGTAGCGCAGCACCGCGGCGAGTTCGCGCGCGGGCAGCAGCAAGTGCTGCGGATCGGTGCCGTGGCCGTAGAGGACCGCGGGCACCTGGCCCTCGCGGCGGGCCTGGCGCGAGGCGCCCTTGCCGGTCTTGGTGCGCACGGTGACGCGCAGGTTGTTCTTCGAGGCGGCGGCTGGGGCCATGATGGTTGCTCCTAGGTGACCGGGCGGGAAATCTTCGAGGCACGGCCAGAGCAGAAAAACCGCAGTGATTGCGGGTCCCCGTCGATAACGGTGGTCGAGCCACCCTCGCCGTGACGCCCGGCCAGATTAACGCATGGGGTGCTCAGATCGGAAATTCGGTGCCCGTGAGCTGCGACGACAGCTCCCAGAGGCCGTGGGCCTTGGCCTTGCTGCGGGCCAGCGGGCTGCGCGGGGACGGGCCGGTGGGGCCGGTCTGACCGAACCGCGGGCCGATGAACGTATCGCCGGGCACGTCCTCGGCCGCGGCGTAGAGGGTCTGCCGCGCACCGAAGTCGGCGTCGGTCGCCATGAACCTGTTGCCGAACCGCAACACCCGGCTGCTCAGCGGCCCGTCCGAGTGCGTCTGCAGGTTGGTGGCCGAGTAGCCCGGATGCGCGGCCACCGCGCGCACCGGCGAACCGGCGCGCTCGAGGCGGCGCTGCAACTCGCTGGTGAACAGCAGGTTCGCCAGCTTGGACTGGCCGTAGGCGCCCCAGGCCGAGTACGGCCGCGCCTTCCAGTTCAGGTCCTCGAGCTTGATCCGGCCCATCAGGTGCATCAACGACGACACCGTGACCACCCGGTCGGTGACCTTGGGCAGCAGCCGGTTGGTCAACGCGAAATGCCCGAGGTGGTTGGTGCCGATCTGGCTCTCGAAGCCGTCCTTGGTCAGCGCGAACGGCACGGCCATCACCCCGGCGTTGTTGATCAGCACGTCGACCCGGTCGATGCCGTCGGCGAAGTCCTGCACGGAGGCGAGGTCCTGCAGGTCCAGCCGTCGGACCTCGACCGTCCCGGGCATGGCCGCCGCGGCGGCCTCGCCCTTGTCGGTGTTGCGCACGGCCAGGATCACCGAGGCACCGACGCGGGCCAGTTCGCGGGCGGTGATCTCGCCCAGACCGCTGTTGGCGCCGGTGACGATGACGGTGCGGTCGGCGAAGGACGGGAGATCGGCTGCGGTCCATTTCATGATCGCCAGCGTAGATGCGCCGCGCTCAGGGGACCGTGACCTCGAATCCGTTGATGATTTCCTCGATGTCGGCCGAGTCGGCGACGGCCCGGTCGGCCAGGCCGGTGATGGTCAGCTGCACCAGGTAGCGCTGGAACTCCGGTTCGGGCGTGACGGGGATGACGATGCGGCTGTAGCTGTGCAGGCGTGGGGGTTCGGCGTCCGGTTCGGACGGCCCGAAGTAGCTGCCCTCGATCATGGCCGACGGGAACCCGTCGAAGTCGTCGAAGGACTCGTTGAGCTTGGTGAAACCGGGGGACAGCAGCGCGTCGGCGTTGGCGTGCGCAATGGCCGCGGGCACGTCGAAGCCGCCCTCGAGCCGGAACACCAACACGGTCGCGGTCGGGTAGGTGTTGTTCTTGGCGATGCCCTCGGTCGCCGGTGCCAGGTTCTCGTTGCGGTAGGTGCTCCACCCGTCGGGGCGCACCAGCGTGACCGAGATGTCGGTCAGGTCCGCGAGCGCCACCGCCTCACCCTGGACCCCGACACCGGCCAGATACTGCGAGAACGGAACGGGCGGTTCGGAACTCGTGGGCGGACTCGTCGTCGCCGAGCTGGACCAGATCGACTGGTAGTCCGGCGCCGGCGTCCCACAGGCCGTACACACCAGCAGGGCGGCGGCCGCGGCCGCGCACAGCCGGCGAGTCACAGAATCTCGTGCACCGCGTCGATCGGTCGGGCCAAGCGGGTGCCCTTGTCGGTGACGACGAAAGGACGCTCGATCAGGATGGGGTGCTCGGCCATGGCGTCGAGCAGTTCGTCGTCGCCGGCGTCGGCCAGGTTCAACTCGGCGTACAGCGCCTCGCGTTTGCGCACCGCCTGCCGGACCTCGATACCCGCATCGGCGATCATCTGCACCAGCTCGGCGCGGCTCGGCGGGGTCTTCAGGTACTGCACCACCTCGGGTTCGAGGCCGTTGTCCCGCAACAGATCCAGCGTCTTGCGCGACGTGCTGCACTTCGGGTTGTGGTAGATCTTTGCCGCCATGTCAGGCCGATCCGTTGAAAAGTCCGGTGACAGAACCGTTTTCGAACACCTCGCGGATGGTGCTGGCGAGCAGCGGGGCGATCGACAGCACGGTCAGCTGCGGGAAGCGCTTCTCCTCGGCGATCGGCAGGGTGTTGGTGACGATCACCTCGCGGGCGCCGCAATCGGCCAACTTCTGCGCGGCCGGATCGCTGAGCACACCGTGGGTGGCCGCGATGATGACGTCCTTGGCGCCGTCCTGCTGCAGCAGCTTGACCGCGCCGGCGATGGTGCCGCCGGTGTCGATCATGTCGTCGGTGAGCACGCAGGTCTTGCCCTTGACGTCGCCGACGACCCGGTTGGACACCACCTGGTTGGGCACCAGCGGGTCGCGCGTCTTGTGGATGAACGCCAGTGGGACACCGCCGAGGGAGTCGGCCCACTTCTCGGCGACGCGCACGCGACCGGAGTCCGGGGACACCACGACCATGTCCTCGTTGGAGTAGTTGTCGCCGATGTAGCCGCACAGCAGCGACTGCCCGCGCATGTGGTCGACGGGTCCGTCGAAGAAGCCCTGGATCTGGTCGGTGTGCAGGTCCACCGACACGATGCGGTCGGCGCCGGCGGTCTTGAGCAGGTCGGCGACCAGGCGCGCGGAGATGGGCTCGCGGCCGCGGTGCTTCTTGTCCTGCCGGGCGTAGGGATAGAACGGCAGGATCGCTGTGATGCGCTTGGCGCTGCCGCGCTTGAGCGCGTCGATCATGATCAGCTGTTCCATCAGCCACTGGTTCACCGGTGCGGGGTGGCTCTGCAGGACGAACGCGTCGCTGCCGCGCACCGATTCGTCGAACCGGACGAAGATCTCGCCGTTCGCGAAGTCCCGCGCGGTCTGCGCGGTGACGTGTACATCAAGTTCTTTGGCGACCTGGTCGGCAAGTTCGGGATGTGCTCGCCCCGCGAACAACATCAGGTTCTTGCGGTTGTCGGTCCACTCGTAGGTCACTTCAGCGCTGCCCTTGGCCTTGGGGTTGGTAACTGGCCAGCACGGTACCGGCCGCATGGGCAATCGTACGTAGCGTTGGCCGCGATGCGTTGCCGGGTTACCGGATTGCCAACAACTGGGGTAGTCCCGGCCGCGCTTACCGCTCGTCCTGGGCCTTGCGGGCGGCCTCGGCGGCCGCGCTACCGGGGCGTTTGCGCTCCACCCAGCCCTCGATGTTGTGCTGGGCGTTCTCGGAAACCGCGAGCGCGCCCGGCGGCACGTCCTGGCGCAGAACGGTCCCGGCCCCGGTGTAGGCACCGTCTCCGACCTGGACCGGAGCGACGAACATGGTGTCCGACCCGGTCCGCACGTGCGAGCCGATGGTGGTGCGACGCTTGGTCTCGCCGTCGTAGTTGACGAACACACTCGAGGCCCCGATGTTGGAATGCTCACCGATATCGGCGTCGCCGACGTAGGTGAGGTGGGGCACCTTGGTGCCCGTGCCGATCACGGAGTTCTTCACCTCGACGAACGCGCCCACCTTGCCGTCGGCGCCCAGCGACGTGCCGGGGCGCAGGTAGGCGAACGGGCCGACGCTGGCGCCCGGACCGATCTGCGACTGCCCGCCGTGGGTGCGCACCACCGACGCGCCGTCGCCCACGTGGACGTCGGCCAGGGTGGTGTCCGGGCCGATCACGCACTGCGCGCCGATGGTCGTGGTGCCCAGCAGTTGGGTGCCGGGCTGGATGACGGTGTCGCGGCCGACGGTGACGTCGACGTCGACCCACGTGGTGGCGGGGTCGACGACGGTCACACCGGAGCGCTGCACGTCGGCCACGAGGCGCCGGTTCAGTTCGGCGCCGAGCGTGGAGAGTTGCACGCGGTCGTTGACGCCGGCCACCAGCGTGCTGTCGTCGACGTGCTGGGCGTGCACGATCTTGTGCTCGCCGCGCACGATTGAGATGACGTCGGTCAGGTACAGCTCGTGCTGGGCGTTGTCGGAGGACAGCTGGTCGAGCGCGGAGCGCAACGCGTCGATGTCGAAGGCGTAGACCCCGGCGTTGACCTCGCGGATGGCCCGCTGCTGCGGCGTGGCGTCGGCCTCCTCGACGATTGCGATGACCTCGCCGTCCTGGGTCCGCAGGATCCGGCCGTACCCGGTGGCGTCCTCCAACGTCGTGGTCAGCACGGTGACGGCGGCGGGCTCGGTGCGGTGCCCCTCGGTCAGCGCGGCCAGGGTGTCGGCGTCGAGCAACGGGATGTCGCCGGAGGTCACCACCACCGTGCCGTGGAAATCGTCGGGCAGCGCGGCCAGCCCGCACAGGACGGCGTGACCGGTACCCAGCTGCTGGTCCTGGACGGCGATGTCGATGCGGCGACCCAGCATCTCGGCCAGTTCGGTCACGGTTGGCGCGATGCGTTCGCGATCCTTGCCCAGCACCACCACCAGGTGACTGGGCGCGGCCTTGGCGACCGCGTGCAACGCGTGCGAGAGCATGCTGCGGCCCGCCAAGTTGTGCAGAACCTTCGGGGTGTCCGAGCGCATCCGGGTGCCGGCCCCGGCGGCCAACACGACGGTGGCGGTCTCGGATGCTGCTGGGGGCGCGGATTCGCGCTGTGTCGTCATGGGCTTCCTTCGGACTGCTCCGTCGCCAGGACTCGAACCTGAACTATCTGAACCAAAATCAGAGGTGCTGCCGATTACACCACGACGGACTATTGCGGTCGGCAGTCTATACGCTGGTGCCCGTGGGAGCTCCGGAGAAAGAGGTACGGGCGCCGCGGGCCCGGATGACCGGCAGCGAACGTCGACGTCAACTCATCGACATCGCCCGGTCGCTGTTCGCCGAGCGCGGCTACGACGCCACCTCCATCGAGGAGATTGCCCAGCGCGCCAACGTCTCCAAACCCGTCGTCTACGAGCATTTCGGCGGCAAGGAGGGGCTCTACGCGGTGGTGGTCGACCGCGAGATGTCGGCGTTGCTCGACGGCATCACGTCGTCGCTGACCAACAACCGTTCCCGGGTCCGCATCGAGCGGGTGGCCCTGGCGCTGCTGACCTACGTCGAGGAGCGCACCGACGGGTTTCGCATCCTGATCCGCGACTCGCCGGCGGCGATCACCTCGGGCACCTACTCGACGCTGCTCAACGACGCGGTCAATCAGGTCAGTTCGATCCTGGCCGGTGACTTTTCCCGCCGCGGCCTGGATCCGGGGATGGCACCGTTGTATGCGCAGGCACTGGTCGGTTCAGTGTCGATGACGGCGCAGTGGTGGCTGGACACCCGCGAGCCGAAGAAGGAAGTGGTGGCCGCCCATCTGGTGAACCTGATGTGGAACGGGTTGACGCACCTGGAGGCCGACCCGCACCTGCAGGACGAGTGACCGCCTAACCAGGCGCAGACGGTGCTCGACGGTTTTCAGCTGCTGCCGCCCGACTGACATTTTTCGCGCGCCATACAATGGCTTTCATCATGACCGCACCGGGGCACCCGTATGTTCAAACCCCGATTGCGGGGCTCACCGACCTGGCGCTGACGGCGCCGACCTTCGTCGATCTGATGGCCCGCACGGCCGAACGACCCAGTGAATTGCGGCTGGTCGGACCCGCTCCCGCGCAGTTCCTGGTCGCCGCGGCCCTGGCTCAGCAGGGGCCGCTGCTGGTGGTCACCGCCACCGGCCGGGAGGCCGACGACCTGACCGCCGAATTGCGCGGGGTCTTCGGTGAGGGCGCGGCGCTGTTCCCGTCCTGGGAGACGCTGCCGCACGAGCGCCTATCGCCGGGCGTGGAGACCGTCGGCGCGCGGATGCTGCTGCTACGCCGGCTGGCCTTCCCCGACGACGCCCGCCTGGGACCGCCGCTGCGCGTGGTGGTGACGACGGCGCGCTCGCTGCTGCAGCCGATGGCCGGCGGGCTGGCCACCGCCGAACAGACCGAGCCGGTCCTGCTGTCCGTCGGCGACGAGCCCGGCTTCGACCAGACCATCGCCCGGCTGGTCGACCTGGCCTACACCCGCGTCGACATGGTCGGCAAGCGCGGGGAGTTCGCCGTGCGCGGCGGCATTCTCGACGTCTTCGCACCCACCGCCGAACACCCGGTCCGGGTCGAGTTCTGGGGCGATGAGATCTCCGAGATGCGGATGTTCTCGGTGGCCGACCAGCGTTCCATCACCGAGATCCCGGTGGACTTCGTGATCGCGGTGCCGTGCCGCGAGCTGATGCTCACCGCGGATGTGCGGGCCCGCGCCGCCGAGCTGATGCAGGGCAAGCCGTCGCCGGACGCGCTGACCAACACCGTGGCCGGCAGCGTCGCGGACATGCTGGCCAAGCTCGCCGAGGGCATCCCGGTGGACGGCATGGAGGCACTGATGCCGGTGCTGCTCGCCGAGGACCCCGCGCTGCTCACCGATCAGCTGGCCCCCGGCACCCCGGTGCTGGTGTGCGACCCGGAGAAGGTGCGCACCCGCGCCGCCGACCTGATCAAGACCGGCCGCGAATTCCTGGCGGGGTCCTGGGGGGTGGCCGCGGTCGGCGGGGACGCCCCGATCGACATCGAGCAACTCGGCGGGTCCGGGTTCCGCGAGCTCGGCGAGGTGCGGGCCGGTGCGATCGCCGGCGATCACCCGTGGTGGACGCTGAGTCAGCTGCCCGACGAGGCCGCCGTCGAACTCGACGTCCGGCCTTCGCCTTCGGCGCGCAGCCAGCAGTCGCTCGAGGAGATCTTCGCAATGCTGCGCGCCCACGTCGTCACCGGCGGGCGCGCGGCCGTCGTGACCCCGGGCGCGGGCACCGCCAACCGCGTCGTCGAGCAGCTGTCCGAAAACGACACGCCCGCAACGCTGCTGGAGTCCGGTCAGCAACCCCAGCCGGGCGTGGTCGGGGTGTTGCGCGGCCCGCTGCACCACGGCCTGGTGGTGCCCGGCGCCGAGTTGGTGATCGTCACCGAGACCGACCTGACCGGCAACCGGGTCACCGCCACCGAGGGCAAGCGGATGGCGGCCAAGCGGCGCAACACTGTGGATCCGCTGGCGCTCACCGCCGGCGACCTGGTGGTCCACGATCAGCACGGCATCGGCAAGTTCGTCGAGATGACCGAGCGCATCGTCGGCGGCGCGCGCCGGGAGTACCTGGTGCTCGAGTACGCCTCGGCCAAGCGGGGCGGCGGCTCGGACCGCCTCTACGTGCCGATGGACTCGCTGGATCAGCTCTCGCGTTACGTCGGCGGTCAGGCGCCGAGCTTGAGCCGGCTGGGCGGCAGCGACTGGACCAACACGAAAACCAAGGCGCGCAAGGCCGTTCGCGAGATCGCCACCGAACTCGTCGCGCTCTACGCCAAGCGGCAGGCGGCGCCGGGCCACGCATTCGGCCCGGACACCCCGTGGCAGGCCGAGATGGAGGACGCGTTCGGCTTCACCGAGACCGTCGACCAGATGACCGCCATTGCCGAGGTCAAGGCCGACATGGAGAAGCCGGTCCCGATGGACCGGGTGATCTGCGGCGACGTGGGCTACGGCAAGACCGAGATCGCGGTCCGGGCGGCGTTCAAGGCCATCCAGGACGGCAAGCAGGTCGCGGTGCTGGTGCCCACCACGCTGCTGGCCGATCAGCACCTGCAGACGTTCACCGAGCGGATGGCCGGCTTCCCGGTGACGGTGAAGGGGCTGTCGCGGTTCACCGACAACACCGAGTCCAAGGCCGTCGTCGACGGCATGGCCGACGGCACGGTCGACGTCGTGATCGGCACCCACCGGTTGCTGCAGACCGGGGTGCGCTGGAAGGACCTCGGTCTGGTGATCGTCGACGAGGAACAGCGATTCGGCGTCGAACACAAGGAACACATCAAGAGCCTGCGCACCCACGTCGACGTGCTCACCATGAGCGCCACCCCGATCCCGCGCACCCTGGAGATGAGCATGGCCGGCATCCGCGAGATGTCGACCATCCTGACCCCGCCGGAGGAGCGCCACCCGGTGCTCACCTACGTCGGGCCGCACGACGACAAGCAGGTGGCCGCCGCGCTGCGCCGCGAGTTGCTGCGCGACGGCCAGGCGTTCTACATCCACAACCGGGTCAGCTCGATCGACAAGGCCGCCGCCCGGGTGCGCGCGCTGGTGCCCGAGGCCCGCGTCGTCGTCGGGCACGGACAGATGCCCGAGGAGCAGCTGGAGAAGACCGTGGAGGGGTTCTGGAACCGGGAGTTCGACATCCTGGTCTGCACCACCATCGTCGAGACCGGCCTGGACATCTCCAACGCCAACACCTTGATCGTGGAGCGCGCCGACACCTTCGGGCTGTCCCAGCTGCATCAGCTGCGGGGCCGGGTGGGCCGTAGCCGCGAGCGCGGCTACGCCTACTTCCTGTATCCGCCCGAGATGCCGCTGACCGAGACCGCCTACGACCGGCTGGCCACCATCGCCCAGAACAACGAACTCGGCGCCGGCATGGCCGTGGCGATGAAGGACCTCGAGATCCGCGGGGCCGGCAACGTGCTGGGCGTCGAGCAGTCCGGCCACGTCGCCGGCGTGGGTTTCGACCTCTACGTGCGGCTGGTCGGCGAGGCTGTGGAGGCCTACCGCGCCGTGGCCGACGGCCAAACCGTCTCGGGCCCAACCGAACCCAAGGAGGTGCGCATCGACCTTCCGGTCGACGCGCACCTGCCGCCGGATTACATCGGCAGCGACCGGTTGCGACTGGAGGGCTACCGGAGGCTGGCCTCGGCCGCCGACGACGACGCGGTGCGCGCGGTGGTCGAGGAGTTGGTCGACCGCTACGGCCCGCTGCCCGAGCCGGCGCAGCGACTGGTCGCGGTGGCCCGGTTGCGGCTGCTGTGCCGCTCCTACGGGGTCACCGAACTGTCGGCCACCGGGGCCGCGGGCCAGGCCGCGACCCTGCGGTTGTCGCCGCTGACGCTGCCCGACTCCGCCCAGCTGCGGCTCAAGCGGGTCTATCCCGGGGCCAGCTACCGCGCCACCACCGCCACCGTGCAGGTGCCGATCCCGCGGACCGGCGGGGTCGGGTCGGCGCGGATCCGGGACCTGGAGCTGGTGGAGATGGTGGCTGGGCTGCTGCGGGCGCTGCACGGCGAGCCGGCGAAGGTCGATTGATCGCCCGCCGCTGTTAACGCCTCCCGCCGGGGACACGACATACACACCGGGGGTCAAGGTGTTGCGTTGTCGTCCAGACCGTGGGCGTCGACCGTCTGACCTGGGCGGTCAAGCAATTTCCTAAACCGAAAATCACGCGGTTGCCACCGAGTTCCGTGGTGTGCGACGCGGTGAAACGAGGCGAAGGAGTTACGGATGAACCTCAAGAAATTGGCAGCGACAACGACGATGACGGGTGCACTCGGCCTGGGCGCCCTTGGTTTGGGTGCGGGCCTGGTGCAGGCACAACCGGACGTACCGGAGCCGCCGCCGGTGCCCGTGCCCGGTGTGCATGTTCCTGATGTGAATGTGCCGGCTGTGCATGTTCCTGATGTGAATGTGCCGGCTGTCAACGTTCCCGACGTGAACGTTCCGGCTGTGAACGTTCCCGACGTCAACGTGCCGGAAGTGAATGTGCCCGACGTGAACGTGCCGGACGTGAACCTGCCCGACGTGGACCTGCCGGAGGTGCAGTTCCCCGAGGTGGACAACCACTTCGGGCTTCCGCCCGGTCACATCCCCCCGGGGCAGCTGAAGAATTCGGCGGTCATCAACGGGGTGCCGAATCCGTTCTACGGAATCCCGCCCGGCCAGCTGACCAAACAGCCCACGGTGAACGGGATCGTCAACCCGTTCTTCGAGGAGACGCCGGGTCACTGGGTGATCCCTGACGAACCCTTCGAGCCGGAGTCCTGAGCTACGAACTTCGGACACGATGGCCGCCTTGCCTGCGGGCAGGGCGGCCATCGCCGCGTCGGGGAACCCGGTGTCGCCACCCCGGCTTTGCCGGTTTTCACCCGCCAGCGGGCCCCGACTAAGTTGGTAGAAGCAAAATCAACGGTCTCGTCGAAACGTGTGAGGGAGTCCAACCAGATGACCGTCATCCTGGTCGACCCGCGCCGCCCGACGCTGATTCCCGTCGAGGCCGTCGAACTGCTGGCCGGCCCCGTGCAGTACACCGAGGAAATGCCGGTCAAGGTGCCGTGGTCGCTGCCCAACGCCCGGCCGGTCAGCGACGAACCGGTCGAGGTGCTGCTGTCCTCGGACCCGAACCACCCGGCTGTGGCGGCCCGGATCGCAGCGGGGGAGAAGGTCATCGCCGCGCCGGACGCGCAGCCCGGCGAACGCCTGGTCGACGCCGTGGCGATGATGGACAAGCTGCGCACCGACGGGCCGTGGGAGAGCGAACAAACCCACGACTCGCTGCGGCGCTACCTGCTCGAGGAGACCTACGAGCTGTTCGACGCGGTGCGTGACGGCGACGCCGAGCAGCTGCGCGAGGAACTCGGAGACGTGTTGTTGCAGGTGCTGTTCCACGCCCGCATCGCCCAGGATTCGCCCGCGCACGCGTTCACCATCGACGATGTGGCCGACGCGCTGGTCCGCAAGCTGGGCAACCGGGTGCCCGCGGTGCTGGCCGGCGAGTCGATCTCGCTCGAGGATCAGCTGGCCCAGTGGGAGGAACGCAAGGCCGCCGAAAAGGCCGTGCAGGCACGCACTTCCGCGATGGACGACGTGCCGACCGCGCAGCCCGCCCTGGCGTTGGCGCAGAAGGTGATCTCGCGCGCGCAGCAGGCCGGGCTGCCTGACGAGTTGACCCCCGCGGACATGCTGACCGTCACGCTGTCCCCGGACCGCGACACCGAGAACGACCTGCGGGCGACGGTGTTGGCGTTCATGGACCGGGTGCGCGCCGCCGAGCGCGCCATCGCCGCCGCCCGCGGCGACATCGACACCTCCGCGCTGGGTGCGGCCTCGGCCGACGAGTGGCGGTCGGCCTGGCCGGCCGACGCGGATTCCGGCCCCACCGCCGACGACGGGTAGAGTCTGGGCGCGACGGCGTCGCCGTCCCCCCGGGCGCAGCGTCGCGCCCGAGATATCTGCGCAGTTCGACCCGTTGCCCTTTCGTGCATGAAAAAAGTTGTGCTGCAATGCGATGGGAGCACGATGTCCGCTACATCCGGCCGGGAGGCCGACGGCGCCGCAAGCACTTCCGTGCTCGCCGCCCTGCGCTCGCCGCGGCGCCTCAAGACCGAGGTGCTGGCCGGTCTGGTGGTCGCGTTGGCGCTGATCCCGGAGGCCATCTCGTTCTCCATCATCGCCGGGGTCGACCCGCGCGTGGGGCTGTTCGCCTCGTTCACCATGGCCGTCACCATCGCGTTCACCGGCGGCCGGCCGGCGATGATCTCCGCGGCCACCGGCGCGATCGCGCTGGTGATTGCCCCGCTGGTGCGCGAATACGGCCTCGACTACCTGGTGGCCACCGTCATCCTCGGCGGCATCCTGCAGATCTTGCTCAGCGTCTGCGGCGTGGCGCGGCTCATGCGATTCATCCCGCGCAGCGTCATGGTCGGCTTCGTCAACTCGCTGGCCATCCTCATCTTCATGGCCCAGTTGCCGCACCTGTTGGGTGTGCCCGCGTTGGTGTACCCGTTCGTCGCCGTCGGCCTGCTGATCATCGTGTTGCTGCCCAAGCTCAGCACCGCGGTGCCGGCCCCGCTGGTGGCCATCGTGGTGCTCACCGTCGTCGTCGTGGTCTGCAAGATCGATCTGCCGAACGTCCGCGACGAGGGGGAGCTGCCGTCGAGCCTGCCGACGCTGTTCTTCCCGCAGGTGCCGTGGACGCTGGAGACCCTGCAGATCATCGCGCCGTATGCGCTGGCCATGGCGCTGGTGGGACTGCTGGAGTCGCTGCTGACCGCCAAGCTGGTCGACGACATCACCGACACCCACTCCAACAAGACCCGCGAGGCGTGGGGGCAGGGCGTGGCCAACGTCGTCACCGGCTTCTTCGGCGGGATGGGCGGCTGCGCCATGATCGGCCAGACCATGATCAACGTGAAGGTCTCCGGCGCGCGCACCCGCATCTCCACCTTCCTGGCCGGCGCGTTCCTGCTGGCGTTGGTGGTGGGCCTCGGCGACATCGTGGGCCTGATCCCGATGGCGGCGCTGGTGGCGGTGATGATCATGGTGTCGGTGGCCACCCTGGACTGGCACAGCCTGGCCCCGACCACGCTGCGGCGGATGCCGCGCAGCGAGACCCTGGTGATGTTGGCGACCGTCGTGGTCACCGTGGCCAGCAACAACCTGGCCTACGGGGTGATCGTGGGCACGCTGACCGCCATGGTGCTGTTCGCCCGCCGCGTCGCGCATTTCATGACCGTCGAGCGCACCGAGAGCTCCGACGACGACGGCGCCCTGGTCACCTACCGGGTGTCCGGGGAGCTGTTCTTCGCCTCGAGCAACGACCTGGTGTACCAGTTCGACTACTCCGAGGATCCGGACCGGGTGATCATCGACGTGTCGGGCTCACACGTCTGGGACGCCTCCACCGTGGCCTCCCTGGACGCGATCAGCACCAAGTACCGCGCCCGCGGGAAGTCCGTCGACATCGTTGGCCTGAACCAGGATTCGGCGCAGCGCCACGGCCGGCTGTCCGGTCGCCTCGGCGCCGAATCCTGAGCCGGTCGACCGAACAGCGTTCGTCAACCGAACAGCGTGGAGCCCCAGTAGGCGTCGTCGTCGCCGTCGGGCACCCCCGGCGGGACCGCGAACACCGCTGACCCGGTGTGGGTGATGTATTCGTTGAGCAGATCCTGGCGCGCCAGTTCGGCCTGAATCGGGATGAACTGCTCCTCGGGATTGCGCACGAACGCGATGAAGAACAATCCGGCGTCCAGGTGGCCGAACCCGTCGGTGCCGTCGGTGAAGTTGTAACCGCGGCGCAGCATCTCGGCGCCGTGGTTGCGCTCGGGTGCGGCCAGGCGCACATGCGCCAGCGGGTCGATCAGCGGTTCGCCGTCGGAGGTCACCGCGTCGAGGTTCAGCGGCTCGAACTCGTCGGCCAACCCGATCGGCGCACCGCTGCCCTTGGTGCGGCCGATCACCCGTTCCTGTTCGAGCAACGTGGTGCGGTCCCACTGCTCGATGCGCATCCGGATCCGCCGCGCGATCAGGTAACTGCCCCCGGTCAACCAGTCCGGGCCGTCGCCGGCGGCCACCCAGACCTGCTTGTCCAGGACGTCGGTGTCCTCGGCCTTGACGTTGTTGGTGCCGTCCTTGAACCCGAACAGGTTGCGCGGGGTGCTCTGGTCCCGCGTGGTCGACGAGGTGCGCCCGAATCCCAACTGCGAGTAGCGGACCGCCGCGGTGCCGAAGGCCACCCGGGCCAGATTGCGGACCGCGTGCACCGCGACCTGCGGGTCGTTGGCGCAGGCCTGGATGCAGATGTCGCCGCCGCTGCGGGCCGGGTCCATCGTCTCGTTGGGGAATTTCGGTAGATCCTGCAGCAGCGCGGGCCGCTGTCCGCGCAGCCCGAACCGCGGCCGGGCCTCGGTGCCGAAGAACGACGGGCCGAAACCTATGGTCAGCGTCAGCCGCGAGGCCGGCAGTCCCAGGGCCTCACCGGTATCCGTCGGCGGCGCATGGGGATTGAGCCCGACGGCGCCGCCCTCGGTGGTCTCCTCGCCGCGCGCCATCCGCTCGGCCATCTGGGTCCATTCGCGCAGCATCTGCACCACCGCGTCGCGGTCCTCGGTGGTGACATCGAAGGCCGCGAAGTGCATCCGGTCCTGGGCCGGCGTGACGATGCCGGCCTGCCGTTCGCCGCGGAACGGCACCGGGCGCTGCAGTTGCGCGGTGCTACTGTCGGCGGCCGAGGCCCGTCCGGTGACGACACCGGCGCCGGCGGCCCCGGCGACGGCGGCACCCACACCCGCCGCGCCGAGCAGCTTGCGTCGGGAGAATCCCGAACGCCCCCTTACGGTTTCGCCGGGCTCATTGACCGGCGATGACACCTTGCACCTGGCTCACCTCTTTGCTGAGCGCGTCGATGGCGCGGGACAGTTCCTGGCGCTGCGGCTCGGTGACCGTGTCGTAGGACACGAACCCGTCACCGGCGCGCAGCCGCATCAGCAGCTTCTCCACCTCGGCGAAGCGCTCGTCGACCCGCTTGCCCAGCTCGGGGTCGCGCTCATCGAGGATGGGCCGCACCGAGGCGACCGCGGTCTGCGAACCTTGGACGTTGGCGTTGAAATCCCACAGATCGGTGTGGCTGAAGATGTCCTCCTCGCCGGTGATCTTGCTGGTGGCCACCTCGTCGAGCAGACCCTGTGCGCCACCGGCGATCTGGGTCGAGTCGATTCTCCACTCGGGATCCTTGACCCCGGCGTCGAGTTCGCGGATGTCGGCCATCAGCTGGTCGGCGATCGCGTTGGTGTCGGGCTGCAGTCCGTCGAGCCACAGGTCCTTCTCCAGGCGGTGGAAGCCGGTCCACTTCTGGCCCTCGGACAGGTCGGCCTCGCGCAGGTCGATGCGCGGGTCCAGGTCGTTGGGGAAGGACTCGGCGACGGGCTCGATCCGTTCGTAATACGTACGCGCGATGGGGTATTGCTTCTTGGCTTCCTCGATGTCGCCGGCCTTGATGGCGTCGACGAACAGCTGCGTGGCGGGGATCAGCGCGTCGGTCTGGCTGTTCACGTACCGCTTGTAGCTGTCGGCGGCCTCCTTGAACTTGCCCTCGGTGTCGATCTCGACGGCGTCACCGGTGACGGTGAAGTCGCCGCGCAGCCCGTCGCCGACCATGCCCGGCTTGCAGGCGGTCTGGTACGTGCCGGGCTGGCCGAGCTGCACGATCAGCTTGCGGTTCAGGCCGGGGGAGATGTTCTCGACCTCGCCCATCACCCGGTCGCCGTCGTCGTAAACGTAGAACTCGGTGACCTTGTTGCCCTCGTTGGTGATGACGAAGGTGGTGGCACCGGTGCTGGCCTCGGTGCTGGACAGCTCGCAGGAATCGTCGGTGGCGGTCACCGTGATCTCCGATGCCGGGGATGCGCCATCGGCCGTATCGGCCTCCTTGGCGGTGCAACTGGTCAAGGCCACACCGGTCAACAGGGCCGCCGCGGCGGCGACACCGGCCTTGGCGGGCATCGGAAAACGATTCACGTGGTTGACCTCTCAGCGTCGGTTAGGGATTCCGGGTCCGAATTCGGATCAGGTTCGGGGTGCCGCGCGGTGGGGCGCAGGAACAGCGCCAGCACCACCGCGACGTAGGCCAGCCAGCAGATCAGCTGCAGCACGGTCGGAGTCGGGGTGATGTTGAAGACGCCCTGGATGACCTCGCCGTACCAGGACGACCAGTTGAACCAGGACGTGATGTCGAAAGCCCTGTTCGCCAGGCCGGGCAGCCACCCGACGGTCTGCAGGGCGCCGATGCCGTAGGACAGCACGCCGGCGGCCACGAAGACCAGGAACACACCGGTGTAGGTGAAGAACTTCGCGAGGTCCAGGCGGACCGCGCCCTTGTACATCCCGTAGGCGATGGCCGCGGCGACCAGCACGCCGATGATCAGACCCGTTAGTGGCCACAGGGTTTCGGCCTCGGCGTAGCCGACCATGAACAGCGCGGTCTCCACGCCCTCGCGGCCGACGGCCAGGAAGGCCAGGGCGGTGACGGCCAGGGCGCCGGTCTCCAGGGCCTCGGCCATCTCGGCGCGCAACTGCCCGGACAGGCCCGCGGCGGCCCGCTTCATCCACAGCACCATGGTGGTGACGATGACGACGGCGATCAGCGAGGCGACACCGGCGATGGCCTCGGCGGCCAGGCCGGTGATGGTGTTCTCGCCGAACTGGATCCCCACGAAGACCGCCACCGTCATGGCGATTGCTGCCCCGACTCCCAACCACACCCATTTGAGGGCGTCGCGGCGGCCGGACTTCACCAGGAACGCCACCAGGACCATGACGATGATGGCGGCTTCCAGGCCCTCGCGCAGGCCGATCAAACCGCTCCCGAACACCTGCGATGGCACACTGGGACCCGCAGCAAGCAGCGCGGCCGAAGCCTCGCCGTCGGAAATCATCTGGTGTCCTCGCTACGACGCCGCGCGGGCGCTGGCAATAATTGCCAGTATCAGGTATGGCTCACCTTAGCAGCGGGCTTTGGTGCGCGGAATATCTTCGAACCGCGCTCCCGCAGCGTCGATGCACGTGGTCGGCATGGGACGATGGCTCGGACCGAAAGGGTGAGGGAGGCCTGTGTCGAAGCGTTGGCTGCAGGCTGCCGCGGTGCTGGGCGTGGCAGCGGTGCTGATGGCTTCGAGTTGTTCGTGGCGGCTGGGCAACCCCATTCCCGACGGCGTCCCGCCGCCGCCCGGTGACCCGGTTCCGGCCGTCGACATCGAGGCCGACGGCAGGCCCGCCGATCAGCTGCACGAATGGGCCGCCGAGCGGGCGCCCGGGATGAAGATGCCGGTCACCGCGCTCGAGGCGTACGCGTATGCCGCCCGGGTGGCCGAGGTGGTCAACCCCAAATGCAAGCTGGCCTGGACCACGCTGGCGGGCATCGGCCAGGTGGAGAGCCACCACGGCACCTACCGCGGCGCCACGGTCGCGCCCAACGGCGACGTCACCCCGCCGATCCGCGGCGTGCAACTCGACGGGACCGCCGGCAATATGCACATCCCCGACACCGACGGCGGCGTGTTCGACGGCGACGCCGACCTGGACCGGGCCATGGGCCCCATGCAGTTCATCCCCGAGACTTGGAAGCTCTACGGCGTCGACGCCAACAACGACGGCGAGGTGGACCCGGACAACATCGACGACGCGGCCCTGTCGGCGGCGGGCTATCTGTGCTGGCGCGGCAAGGACCTGTCCGAACCCAAGGGCTGGATGGCCGCGCTGCGCGCCTACAACCACTCCGATTCCTACGCCCGGATGGTGCGGGACTGGGCCACCGCCTACGCCAACGGCTACTCGTTGTAGCGCGCGATCATCGAGCCACGGCAGCGGGCGTAACCGGCACGCTTTAGGCTTAGCGCTGGCCTTTGAGGGCCTGGCCTTCGAGCCCCACACGCAAAGGAGACTTCAGTGCCCATCATCGAGCAGGTAGCGGCCCGGGAGATCCTCGACTCGCGCGGTAACCCGACCGTCGAGGTCGAGGTCGCGCTCACCGACGGAACCTACGCCCGCGCGGCGGTGCCGTCCGGCGCGTCCACCGGCGAGCACGAGGCCGTGGAGCTGCGCGACGGCGGCGACCGGTACGGCGGCAAGGGCGTCGAGAAGGCCGTGGAGGCCGTCCTCGACGAGATCGCGCCCGCGGTCATCGGCATCTCCGCCGACGAGCAGCGCATCGTCGACCAGGCCCTGCTGGACCTCGACGGCACCCCGGACAAGTCCCGGCTGGGCGCCAACGCGATCCTCGGCGCCTCGCTGGCCATCGCCAAGGCCGCCGCCGACAGCGCCGCGCTGCCGCTGTTCCGCTACCTGGGCGGCCCGAACGCGCACATCCTGCCGGTGCCGATGATGAACATCCTCAACGGCGGCGCGCACGCCGACACCGGCGTCGACGTCCAGGAGTTCATGGTCGCCCCGATCGGCGCGCCCACGTTCAAGGAGTCGCTGCGCTGGGGCACCGAGGTCTACCACTCGCTCAAGGCTGTGCTCAAGAAGCAGGGCCTGGCCACCGGCCTGGGCGACGAGGGCGGCTTCGCCCCGGACGTCGCGAGCACCCGCGCGGCGCTCGACCTGATCGTGACGGCCATCGAGGCCACCGGCTTCAAGCTGGGCACCGACGTGGCGCTGGCCCTGGACGTGGCGGCCACCGAGTTCTACACCGAGGGCACTGGCTACGCGTTCGAGAAGGAGACCCGCACCGCCGAGCAGATGTCGCAGTTCTACGCCGAGCTGATCGACGCCTACCCGCTGGTGTCCATCGAGGATCCGCTCTCCGAGGACGACTGGGACGGCTGGGTGGCGCTGACCAACGCGATCGGCGACCGCGTCCAGCTCGTGGGCGACGACCTGTTCGTCACCAACCCGGAGCGCCTCGAGGAGGGCATCGAGCGCGGCGCGGCCAACGCGCTGCTGGTGAAGGTGAACCAGATCGGCACGCTCACCGAGACCCTGGATGCGGTGGCGCTGGCGCACAACAGCGGCTACCGCTCGATGATGAGCCATCGCTCCGGCGAGACCGAGGACACCACGATCGCCGATCTGGCCGTCGCGGTGGGCAGCGGTCAGATCAAGACCGGTGCGCCGGCACGCAGCGAGCGGGTGGCCAAGTACAACCAGCTGCTGCGCATCGAGGAGACGTTGGGCGACGCCGCGCGCTACGCCGGTGACCTGGCTTTCCCGAGGTACGAGGCGAAATAGCCGGTAGCCTGGCCTATTGATGTCCGACGCGAAGCGGCCCGACCCCAAACGACGGTCACCGACCTCACGGCCGGCGGCGGCCGGTCGCAGCGGGGCCCCGGGCCGTGGCGCGCGCAAACCGGTCACCAAGCCGGCCGCGGGCTCGGCGCGCAAGGAGACCGCCAAACCCACCGCGGAGAAGGCGAAACCTGAAGTCATCGAGCCGGTTCGGCAGTCGATCGCCGAGGCGGCCGAACTGCAGTCCGAACAGCGGATGGGTTTCACCGCCCGCCGGGCCGCCGTGCTGGCCGTGGTGGTGTGCGTGCTGACGCTGACCATCGCGGGCCCGGTGCGCACCTACTTCGCGCAGCGCACCGAGATGCGGCAGCTGACCGCCAGCGAGGCCGCGTTGCGCGCCGAGATCGCCGAACTCGAGGAGCAGAAAGTCAAACTCGCCGACCCGGCGTTCATCGCCGCCCAAGCCCGCGAACGGCTGGGTTTCGTGATGCCCGGTGAAATCCCGTACCAGGTGCAACTGCCGCCGGGAGCGGTGGCCGCCGAGGACGTCGAGGACGCGCCGACCGCGTTGGTCAACAACGACCCCTGGTACACGTCGCTGTGGAAGACCATCGCCGACGAGCCGCACGGTGCGCCCCCGCCGCCGCCGGCACCGCCGGTCGAACCCGGTCAGGTGCCGCCGCCGCCCGAGCCGGCCCTGCCGCCCGAGCCGGGGCAGCCAGGTGGTTGACCCCGCGGACCTGGCGGCGGTGGCGCGCCAGCTCGGACGGGAACCCCGCGGCGTGCTCGAGATCGCCTATCGCTGCCCCAACGGTGAACCCGCCGTCGTGAAGACCGCGCCGAAATTGCCTGACGGAACCCCGTTTCCGACGTTGTACTACCTGACGCATCCGGCGTTGACGGCGGCGGCGAGCCGGCTGGAGTCGTCCGGGTTGATGCGGGACATGACCGAGCGACTGGCCACCGACGCCGAGTTGGCCGCGGCCTACCTGCGGGCGCACGAGAGCTTTCTGGCCGAGCGGGATGCCATCGAGTCGCTGGGCACGACGTTCACCGGCGGCGGCATGCCGGACCGGGTCAAGTGCCTGCACGTGGTGATCGCGCACTCGTTGGCCAAGGGGCCCGGGGTCAACCCGTTCGGCGACGAGGCGTTGGCCATCCTGGCCGAAGAGCCCGGCATGGCAGGGATTTTGGACAAAGCACTGTGGAGCGACGGCGATGAGGAGCGAAGTGGCGAGTAACCCGCGCCTGGCGGCGGTCGACTGCGGGACCAATTCCATCCGGTTGTTGATCTCCGAGGTGCGTGACGGCGCCGTCATCGACGTGCATCGCGAGATGCGGATCGTGCGGTTGGGTCAGGGCGTCGACGCGACGGGACAGTTCGATCCCGAGGCGATCGCCCGGACCCGCGCGGCCCTGGCGGATTACGCGGCGCTGATGCGCAGCCACGACGTGTCGCGGGTGCGGATGGTGGCGACCTCGGCGACCCGGGACGCGGCCAACCGCGAGGACTTCTTCGCCATGACCGCCGAGGTGCTGGGTGCCGTCGTGGCCGGGACGGTCGCCGAGGTGATCTCCGGCACCGAGGAGGCCGAGCTGTCCTTCCTCGGAGCGGTCGACGAACTAGACGCTGCTGCAGCACCTTTCGTGGTGGTGGACCTCGGTGGCGGTTCGACGGAGGTGGTGCGCGGCGAGCGGCACGTCGACGCGTCGTTCTCCGCCGACATCGGCTGCGTGCGGATCACCGAACGCTGCCTGCACTCCGATCCGCCCACCCCCGACGAGGTGGCCGAGGCGCGCGCGGTGATCCGCGAGCGGCTGGACGAGGCGTTGGCGGCGGTGCCGGTCGATAATGCGCGCACCTGGGTGGGGGTGGCGGGCACCTTCACCACCATCGCGGCGTTGGCGCGCCGGCTGACGACCTACGACTCCGAGGCGATCCACCTGTCGCAGGTGAGTTTCGGTGACCTGTTGCCGGTGTGCGACGAGTTGATCGGCATGACGCGCAAGCAGCGCGCGGCGTTGGGGCCCATGCACGAGGGCCGCGTCGACGTCATCGGCGGCGGCGCGATCGTGGTGCAGGAGTTGGCTCGTGAACTCGGCGAGCGCGCCGGCATCACCAGTCTGACGGTCAGCGAACACGACATCCTCGACGGGATCATCGGGTCGATCGTGTGATGAAGCGTTGGGCGGCAACGCTGTTGGCGGTGGTGCTGCTGTCCGTGGTCGTGGTGGTCGCGGGCTTCCCGGTGTTCGTGCAGCCGCGCGTCGACACCCCGCGGGCGGCCGACGCGATCCTGGTGGTCGGTGGGGACGCGCCCGAGGCGAGGTACTTGTACGGGTTGGAACTGGCGCACCGCGGCTGGGCGCCGCACCTGGTGCTGTCCAACCCGGGCGGCCAGGTCGACCAGTACTGCGCCGAGGCTGGGTCCGACTTCACCGTCGAGTGTTTCCAGCCGGATCCGCCGACGACGCGGGGGGAGGCCCGCGAGCTGGGTCGGCTGGCCGCCGAACGGGGTTGGCAGACCGTCATGGTGGTGACCTACACCCCGCACGTATCCCGGGCGCGCTACCTCATGGAGCGCTGCTTCGACGGCGAGGTGGTGATGGTGGGCGTGCCCGTCGACCTCTCGGTGCCGTATTGGGCGTGGATGTACGCCTACCAGGGGGCGGGATTCGTGAAGGCGTTCGTGCAACGCGGCTGTTGATCAGGGCGCGGTGTCGGCTCGGTCGGGGGTGCTGGCCACCAGCACCCACACCAGCGTCGCCAAGCCGGTGAAGACGCCTTGCACGGTGACGATGAACGCCAGGTATTCGTGCCAGGCGGCCAGGATCTCGTCGCATCCCTGGCCGACCCAGGGCAGCGTCGACAACGCGAACACCAGGGCCAAGGACAGCAGCGTCACCGTCGCGGCGGTCGCGGCGCGCTGCGCGGGATCCTCGAGGGTGCGGCGGAAATAGTTGAACTCGACGCCGAGCGTCAGCGGCACGATCGCCCGCACCCGCCGCCAGTCGACGGGCATCCGTGCCCGCCGGGACGAACTGAACAACGTCAACGGATCGGCGTTCAGCGACGTCGTCATGAGGACCGTCAGCGCTGCCGCGAACAGGGTGGAGGACAGCACGTCGACCCACACCGGCGGGCTGTCGGTGAGACCCAACAGGACGAGGTCGGCGCCCATCACGATCACGAAGCCCAGCCACCATGCGCGCCACAGCCGCGGGGGACTGCCGTCGGCCCGGCCGATGGATCGCTTCAAGGCGGCCACGCCGGCCAGGATCGCCAGGTCGACAACGATCAGCGCGATGCGCCATTCCTCGTTGTCCGCCTGGCCGATGAGTTCGAAGACCCCGCTGACGATCTCCTCGCTGTAGGAGAAGCCGAGCACCAGCAGAAACACCACGCCGAGCACCGCCCGGCTCGATGTGGTGCCGCGCGCCTCGGTCACCGCCGCCCCCCATCGCGTCGAGTGTGCGTCGCAATTCTCGCAGCGTAGGAGGGGCGGAGGGGCATGTTTGCGCTGGCTTGCTCTTTTGATTACGGAACGGGGCCGTTACGATATGGGCATGTCTGATGCTGTGGATGCGGACGTCATCGTGGTGGGGGCCGGCCCCACCGGGCTCACGCTGGCCTGCGGGCTTCGGTTGCAGGGGCTGTCGGTGCAGGTGATCGACCGGGCGGCCGCACCGGCGACCACGTCGCGGGCCAACTTCATGCACGCGCGCGGTTCGGAGGTGCTGGCGAGGCTCGGGGCGCTGGGTGCCCTGCCCGAGCAGTCGCTGCGCGCCATGCGCATCACCACCTACGTCGGCGATCGGCCGATGATGAAGCTGAAGTTCGGGGATCCGGGGATGGGCACGGCCGCGCCGCCGATGGTGGTGTCGCAGGCGAAGGTGGAGGGGGCGCTACGGGACAGGTTCGCCGATCTCGGTGGAGAACCGCAGTGGGGCAACGGGTTGGTCGATCTGCGTCAGGAATCCGATGCCGTGGTGGCCGAACTGGAGGACGGTCGGAAGCTGCGCGCACGCTGGCTGGTCGGCTGCGACGGGACCTCGAGCACTACGCGCAAGCTCGTGGGCATCGACTTTCCCGGCGTCAAACTCTCCGAACGCTTCCTGCTGGCCGACGTGCATCTGGACTGGGGCCTGGACCGCAGCGGCACCACCGGCTGGGTGCATCCCGACGGTCTGGTCGGGGCCATGCCGATGCCCGACGAGTCCGGCCGCGACGACCTGTGGCGGATTTTCGCCTACGATCCTCGCGGCGATCAAAAGCCCAGCGACAGTGAGATTCTCGGCCGGATCACCGCGATCTTGCCGCAGCGCACCGGCCGGCGGGTGGGTGTCGGAGAGCCCGAATGGTTGTCGCTGTTCACGGTGCACCGTCGGCTGGCGTCGTCGTATCGGCGCGGGCGGGTGCTCATCGCCGGCGACGCGGCCCACGCGCACGCGCCGTTCGGCGGGCAGGGCATGCTCACCGGGGTGGGGGATGCGGAGAACCTGGCGTTCAAGCTCGCACTGGTGGTGCGGGGCCAGGCGGGGGACGGGTTGGTTGACACTTATGAGGCCGAGCGTCGGCCGCTGGCCACCGAGGTGCTGCGCGGCACCAGCGCGCTGACCCGCATCAACGTCGCCAGCAATCCGGTCGGCCGGTTCCTGCGGGATCAGGTGGCGATCCGCATCTTTGGGTTGGCGCCGGTGCAGCGCTGGGCGACGTACTCGGCGTCGCAGCTGTGGGTGAGCTACCGCAAGGGCCCGCTCGGCGGACGGGGGCGTAAGCCTCGCCCCGGCGATCGCATTGCCGATCTGGCGTGCACGCGAGACGGCGCCCCGACCCGGCTGCACAGCGAGCTCGGCGGCCGCTGGGCGCTGCTCGAGCCGCCTGGCGGCCGGGGTGTCGCGGTGGCGCGACGCTGGCTCGGTGAGTTCGTGGTGCCGCTGGGCTATGACGGGGACGAGACCATGCTGGTGCGGCCGGATGCGCACCTGGCCTGGCGCGGCGACGCCATCGCGGGCTTGGGCCGGTGGCTGGGCGCGGCGCTGCGTGACGGGAGGGCGCGATGACCGCGCCGGCCGGGCGGGGTCGGCCCCGCGATCGCGCCACCGACCTTGCGATCCTGCGGGCCGGGCTGGAGCTGTTCATCGAGCGTGGTGTTGAGGGCGCCAGCATGGAACAGATCGCCAAGCAGGCCGGCGTGGGCAAGCCGAGCATCTATCGGCGCTGGTCGAACAAGGAGGAGCTGATCGCCGCGGCCATCGAGACGCTGGTCGTCGACGAGGTGCAGTTCGCGTCGGTCGAGGCGGCCGAGACGCAATCGCCCTCCGCGCTGGTGGAGGCGGCTATCGACAGCGCGGCCGCCGCGGCCACAGCCCCGCAGTACCGCGCGCTGGTGGCCCGGGTGTACGGATCGGCGGTCAGCCACCCGTCGCTGCTGGCCGCGTACTGGCAGCGGTACGTGTTGCCGCGTCGGCAGGTCGCCGCCCGGCTGCTCGAGCGGGCGCAGGCGGAGGGGAACGTCGACGCCGACCTGGACTTGGACGTGGCGATCGACATGATGGCCGGTGCGGTGACTTACCGTGTGCTGCAACCGGATCCACCGGATGTCGAGGAGATGCGGCGGTATCTGCGGGCGGTGTATCGGCAGATCGGGTTGTTGCCCTAGGGGCAATCGTTCGCTGTGTTCTGAGGCAGCAGCGCCGACTAACTCGACAGCTCATAACTTTATAAGTAGTTTAGATGTCATGGACGTCTCCTTTTCCGATCTGCAACTGCGGGGTAAGGCGACAGTTGAGGCGTGGTTGCATGGGTCTGCGAACCGGGTGTTGGTAGTCCGTCGCCGCGATGCCGAAGACTTGGAGTTGACCACGGCGTCGAGGGCTGCGCAGGCGCGCGAGGCCTCGTCGGTGACGGCGCGCCTGCTGGTCGCACTGATGCAGCACGATCCGCAGGTTCAGAACTTGGTGACCGAAGTCGTCCCCGAGGTATTTCCGTGGGTTGCGTTCCTATCGGCCGACGACGTTCGTGAGTTTGTCACCGAATTGGTGTCGAGGGTGAAGGCGGCCGAGTCGATCGACAATCCGGCGCCGGTGGCACAAGTGATCGATGCGTGGCGGCATACCGCCGAGGTGCTCGCTGATCCGGAGCTCGCGGCAGTCCTGTCGGCGCCAAGCAACGAGGATCTCGGTTCCGTACCTGAGCCGAGGGCTTAGCGGTAGGTGGCGCCCAAACGAGGCGATCGGGTCGCACCGCCCGCCGGTGGCGACGAGTGGGAACTGCGGTTCGCCACCAGCGAGGCAGCCAAAGGTTGGAACGCCCTGTGTCAGCAGGCTGCGGCCAACACCGCGACGGCCTGGCGCGAACTGCGAGCCCGACCGCAACGCCCGACGCCAACCAGCCGGCACCACCAGCTCAAAGGGCGGCTGGCCACGGCTATCCACCGCGGAACTGACATGGAGCAGTGGCAATACGAAGTTACCGGCGCAGGTCGGATCTGGTACTTGGTCGATACCGCAAATCGAACTCTGTGGTTGCGGCACGCTGGGCCCGGTCATCCGAAGGTCACTGATTGACCGAGGTATCCAAGCCGCCGCGCATGCAGGGGAGCGATTGAAATAGCATCTCCTGTGCATTGCCCCCATAGCCCAATTGGCAGAGGCAGCGGACTTAAAATCCGCCAAGTGTGGGTTCGAATCCCACTGGGGGCACCACGTTTGCGCAGGACACGCTCGATCTTGAGGTCGCCGAGGAGCTTTCCCCAGCGGAACGTCAACAGATTCGAGTGGTACAGCCTCGCGACGAATGGCTAGACTGAGCGGGCTTCACGAGTTGCCGTCGCCAAGCTCCGACTGGACGGCACGCCAACCCCACGCTCGTGGGTGGCTCGGATGACGAAGCGGCCGATATCAACCGGTGTCGGCAAGAGCGCCTCTCTCGAGGAGGCCCGGCTTTCGGGTGTATCAGCGACATGGCGACATGGCCCTTCTGCATCTGGATACCAGGAGGGAAGGCATGGGCGTGAGCGTGCGAGGCAATGTTCACCCGCATCTGCATTCTCCCTGTCCCCGGTGTGGTTATGCGACGGCGTTCAAGCAATGGGAGATCCGCTGCGGATGCTCCGTTGCTGAGCGCCGCAGGGCTATCCGGCGCCACCGCGCGCAGATTGAGGACTCGCAGGAACCCGAGGGCGGTGAGCTGTCCGGGGCCGACTGCAGCCACATCGCGCCCCTTCGTGTCATCGGCCGGTATCAGCGAAGGACCGGAGGCCAGTGACGTTGCCGTATGCGACGGGCAGACAAATGTGTTTGGCCCGGATACTTCGTCGCGTGAAGGGGCATGATCCCCATGGAGCAGAGGATCGACAGGTGCGGGGTGGGTTCTGGTGACATCCACACGCAAGTACAAGAGCAGAGAAGAATTGATCGCAGCAGCTCGTGAAAAGGGGCTCTATCCACCGGAAAATGCCACCCGCGAGCAAATGGAGCAGTTCCGCAAGGCCCGCGCCGAGCACAATCGGAAGGGGAGGTCGAAATATGCTCATCTCGAAGCTGGTCGATGAATTCGGATTCTGGCCCGCCACGACCAACCCCGAGGATATCGAGCGTCATCGGCGGCTCAACGCCGCTCTGGAAAAGGCGCCGGATCTGGAGAAGATCGCCCAGAAGTACGCCCATTTGCACGTCGCGGCCCAGAAGCGTGATCGATCGGGCCATGACCCCGCGTGACGGGCGCTTACATCTGGCCGCGCCAGTTCGGCGTGGCCGGTCGGGCTGGTATTTCAAGACGCCGGATGAAGGACAACTATGAAACCTGAGGACGCCCTACAGATCCAGATGCTGCTCGCCGACTATGGCCATGTCGTCGACGACCACGACTGGGACCGAGCCCACGAAGTGTTCGCCGAGGACTTCGTGTTCGAGATGGGTGCCATGGGCCGCCCGGACTTGCACGGCATCGCCGACATCGTCGCGAACTTCAAGGGCCGCAACATGTATGCCCATGTCACCACCAACACCACAATGCGTCAGCAGGACGACGGCACCGTCATTGCGCACTCCAAGTTCATCGGGTTCCCGAACGAGGGCCCACCGGTCACTGGCGACTACCACGACCAGATCGTCCGCACGCCGGCCGGTTGGCGGCTGCAGCGCCGCCGGGCCGAGCTTCGGCAACGAAAGTTCTTCGACTAACGCCGAACGGTGGGGTTCGCAGCCGGTGCCTGGACATGGCGAGTGACCCACTGGGCGGCGAGCTTCACCAGGCCGGACTCCGGATAGCGGACATGGGAGTCGAAGTCTCGGCCGAGCGAGCAGACGGGATCGTTCGGGGCGCACAGGTCGGCGGTCCTCGATCCGAAGACCGGGCTCATCCGGGTCAACGGCTGGCCGATACGCGCCGAGGGATTACCGAATACGACCACCGCCGCGATGTGCGGAACGACGGCGGCGGGCAGCGGTGCGGTGTAGCCGAGGCCGGCGATCGGTGAGGTGGCGACGACGTCTACCACGGCGGCGCCCTGTGAATAGCCACCCATCACGATCTTGGTGTCGGGGCACCGGGCGGCGGTCGCCTGGATGCGCTTGCTCAAGTCGGTGGCTCCGGCGGCGGCCTTCCAAAAATGCCACGTGGCCGGGTACTTCACCGCGTAGGTGCTGACCGTCGAGCCCTTCACCATGGGCCGCAGCGTGTCGACAAATGCCTGGCCGACGACACCGATTCCCGCGGGTTCGTCGGTGCCCCGCGCGAACGCCACCTCGATGTCGGAGCATTTCGGCGCCGCTGAGGCCACCGGCGCCGCGATCGTGTTTGCCGCAGCGAACGCACCCAGCACTGCGATGGCAGCCCGGGCCGCCATCGTGCGGAGGCCTATACCCACTAACCACTTCTATCACTCTTTTCACAGGGCGGGCCACCTGTGTAGCGAGGACGCTCATCCGCTCGCTGCGCGGACTAATGTTCGACGCGATGAGTACTCGCTGGCTCAGTCGCGCCGAAACCGATGCCGATATAGCGGCCATTCGCCGGATCAATCTCGCAGCGTTCGAGACCGCAGCGGAAGCCGATCTCGTGGATGAGCTCCGCGAAGGCCCCGCATGGATCGACGGACTGTCGATGGTTTCCACGACTCCCTGCGGCGACCCCGCTGGCTACGCCCTGCTCACGCGCTGCCACATCGACGACACTGCGGCACTGTGTCTCGGGCCGTGCGCTGTGCTGCCCGAGGCGCAGCGCACGGGGGCCGGATCCGCTGCTATCCGCGCGGTTCTCACCGCCGCCAGCCAGCAGGGTGAGCGCTTCGTGACCGTCCTCGGACACCCGGGCTATTACCCGATATTTGGATTCAGTCGGGCGTCCGCCCGCGGGGTCAAGATGTGCGACCCGGTTCCCGACGACGCGCTCATGGTGCTTGCTCTCGACGGGAGCGTCATCCCGGCCGGCACCATTCGTTACGCCGCACCGTTCGGCGACATCTGAGCGCTGGGCATCCGCTATTAGTGCCGAGGATCCTCGCTACGTCGCGGCTGTAATCCTCGGCTTTGATGGCGGTCGTCGTACCGCCGATCTCCCCGATTTCGGCCCGCCAGGCCCGCTGGCCCGTTAGCGTGCTCAACGGTCGAAGACGGCGCATCAAGAGGGCGGGGCATGACGCGAGTAGCAGCGTGGGTGGGGGCCGGAGTTTTCAGCGCGGGAGTCTCGGCGGCAGTACTCGCCGGGGCGGGAGCCGCACACGCCGATGACGACGGCGCCACCAAACGGGACGCCAAACCGGACACAACGCAGGACCGGTCCACCGCTGACGCGAAGCGCGACCCACTGAAACGGGCTGCGAAGTCCAAGGTTTCGGACCCGACAACCGCGCGAGACACCGAGACCCGAGCCGGAGCCCGACAGGCGCGCATCAAGCGCACCGACCGTTCGCTGCGCGAGGTCGCAGACTCGGTGCGTACCCGGGTGCGCGGTGCGCTGACGGACTCGACGCGCGAGATCCGGGAGAGTGCCCGCGAACTCCGCGAAGAAACACGCGAGCTCAAGGAAGCCCCGACGCCGCCGAGCGCTGCGGCCGAGGGCGTCGATGCGCTCCAGCAGCGGGTTCGTCCGCCCAGCAGCATCCGGTCGGCCCTGGCTGAGCGCCAGTCCCGGCTGGACACGCCGACAGCGCAGCCGGTCGCCGCGGCCCCGGAACCCGACGTCCTGGAAACGCCAAGCCCGCAAGCGGACTCGACTACCGCTATCCAGAAGCTCGCCGCGGTGCCCCCGGCCCGCACGGACCCGGTTGAGGCCGTCCACGACCTGCTGCGCGGCCTGGGTGCGCTCGCGCTCAACCCCGAACCGCAGAACTATCCCAAACCGCTGTCGGTGCTCGGTGACGTCGTCTTCGACACGGTCGCCGCGCTCGAACGCATTGTGGGCGGGGACCCGGTGGTGCCGCCGCAACTGCGGGACTCGGTCGAGGTCAGCAACTCCACGCTGGTCGTCTCGCCCGGCCATGAAGTCGAATCCAACTGGTATCTGCCCAAAACCACTGCGGGACAGCCCGCGCCGAGCAGGCTGATCTATCTGCAGCACGGGTTCCTGGCCAACGGCCCGCTCTACAGTTACACCGCCTCGTATTTGGCGACCCAGACCAACAGCATCGTGGTCACCACCACCTACACCTCCAACCCGTTCGAGGCCGACGGGATGTGGCTCGGCGGCGACAACCTGCACGAGGCCGTCGCGCAGCTGTTCCTCGACCCGGACCGCACCGCACTCAACGCCAGCCTGGACAACGCCGAACTGAAGGCCGGCCGCCCCGGCGACATCGAGGTGCCGCTGCAGTTCGTCCTGGTCGGACACTCGCTCGGTGGTGGGTTCGGTCCCGGTGTCGCCGGCTACTACGCCGAGGGCCTGCTGCGCCGCCGCGACGACGATCCGACGGCGCCCAACGATCTGGCCGGCGTCGTCATCTACGACGCGGTGCCCATGGGATCGATCATTCCCGACGCCATGGAACGCCTGAATGCGTTGGAGGCCAACGGAACCGCCGACCCCGACGACGATGACCCCAACGACTACATCCCGATCTACGAGATCGGCGCTCCGCTGAACTACCTCAACGTGTTCAGCGACATCAACGACCAGCTGACCCAGGCCCGACCCGGCCAGTTCACCGGCGTCGTGCTCGAGGACGGCGTCCACATGGACCCGATGCAGGGCGGCAACCCGTTGATCCAGGCGGCCGCCTACCTCATCGCCGGATTCCCGCAGCCGCAGAACCCGCTGGCCGTGCGCGCGCTGTCGGCGGGCTGGATCAACGACATGTTCGACGAGAACATCGACCCCGCCACCGGCGCGTGCCTCGCGGACGCCGACTGCGCCGGCCAGTACGGCGACGGCGGAACGTCGTTCCTCGTCAGCACCGACGAAGGAGACGCCGTCGCGGTGCTGATCGGTACCCGACGGGCCAGCGACCTCATCTCGCTGCGGGCCATCAGCGTCACCGACTTCATCTCCGCCATCCCCGCCGGCGTCCTCAACGGTCTCGAGACCACCTGCGATCTGTTCTCCGGAGGCCAGTGCCCGGTGTGAGGCCGCGATTTTGGTGTCGGAAGCACCACCGATGCGCTAGTACTGTCAATCCATGACGAATGTGCCAGACTCCACCGAGGTGCCGGCTGCCTGGCAGCAGCGGTTCGCCTTCTTCCAGCAGTACGGTCCAGTCGGCTCGACGCCGGAGGCCAAGGCCGCTTACCGCGCGCTGCCGTTCGGTGCCCGGATGCGCCTGGGCTTCAACATCTGGGCATTTCTGTTCGGCCCCGTCTACTTCCTCGTCAAAGGCATGTGGCGCAAGGGACTGACGGTGCTGGGCGTCGCGGTCACGCTGGGAGTAGCCTCGGTGCTGTTGGGGGTGCCGGACAACTGGGACCGCGCATTTGCCATCGGCTTCACCGCAGCCATCGCGACGGTGACGAACTGGGCCTATTATCTGCACGTGGCCGAGGGCAGCCAGTCCTGGAATCCGTTGGAGGGGCTTCGGCGCAAGGGGCCAGCCTGATCGGCGTCGATCACACTCGCTGGGATGGCCGGCGCCGCAACACTTCACAGCGAGGCCGATGTCAACGCCTTTGAACACAACGGCAACATCGCTGCAACAATCCCTGCGTAACTTCCTGGCCACCGACTACCCGGAGGTCACCCTGTATGAATTCGTCGTTCGCGCACGCCGCAGCCGAAACCCTCGCCAAAGGAATCGGGCGGCGCGATTTCGTTCGTGTCGTCGCGGCGGTGGGCGCCGGCGCGGGTCTCACCGCTGCGGGAGCCGGCTGCGCGCACCGGGATTCCGTCCCGGCGGCGACGGGCGCGGTGGCGGCCGGGACCACGGAAGGCTTCGAGGTCCTGCAACCCGGCAGCGGCACCATCACCGGAGACCATTACCTGCAATCGAATCCCGAGCAGGTGCTCTGGGGTTACGTGCCGACCGTGCACGCCGCGGCGGCCCTGCGGATGCGCTCGGGGCAGACGATCACCGTCGACACCGTCTCGCACGAGGGGATCCTCGAGGATCAGGGGCGCAACCCCGTCGAGTACTTCGGCAGTAAGGGGGTCAACGAATCCGAGGTTCTGCAGGACGCGATCGCTGTCGCCGCCGACTACGACCGGACCCCGCGCAACTTCGACAAGGACGGTCCGCACGTGGTGACCGGGCCGGTGTTCGTCGACGGCGCGCAACCCGGTGACGTGCTGAAAATCGAGACACTGGAAGCCATTCCACGCGTACCGTACGGCGTGGTGTCCAGCCGCCACGGCAAAGGGGCGCTGGCCGGCAAAGCCGACGGCACCGCGCCGGAGGGCATCACCCTCGACGAGGTGATGCCGCCCGTCGCCGCCGACGGCCGGGCCAACGCCAACCCCACCCAGTACGGCACCGTCTCGACGTTCACCGCCGTCGAAGACGGCCACGGCGTCATGCCGTACGGCGACGCGCGGGTGCGGTTCCCGCTCTCGCCGTTCATGGGAATGATGGGGGTGGCGTTCTCCCAGGACCAGGACCCCACAGCGGCCAGCGCGAATTCGATCCCGCCCACCGTCGCCGGCGGCAACATCGACATCCGCCTGCTGGGCGCGGGCTCCACGTTGTATCTGCCGGTGTTCGCCGAGGGGGCACTGTTCTACGTCGGCGATCCACACATGGCGATGGGCGACGGCGAAGTGGCGCTGACGGCGATGGAAGGGTCGCTGCGCGGCACCTATCGCCTGACGGTGTGCAAACCGGGATCCGGTGACGCCCCGTCGGTCGCCTATCACTATCCGTTCGCCGAAACCGGCGACTCCTGGGTGCCCATCGGACTGTCCGATCCCGACGGATCGATCGACGGCAACGGCTCCGACCTGGACGTCGCCATGCGCCGGGCCGTGGTCAACGCTCTGGACTTCCTGCAGAACGACCAGGGCATGGACCGCGCGACGGCCTACGCCTATCTGTCCGCCGCCGCGGACTTCGCGATCTCGCAGGTGGTCGATCGCACGGTGGGCGTGCACGGCCAGATCTACAAGTCGCACTTCGCGTGACCCGGGGCTGATCTCACACCCCGCGCCGCGCCGCTGTGCACAGTCTGCAACGCAGACGCATAACCGAAGTCGCGAAGTGGAAATCGCCGTGCGACACCGTGGACGGCGAACCGCCATCGGAGAAGAGGTTGCAGCGCAATGTCCTATGTAAGCCCAGTTCAGTTCGTCGGAAAGATGATCGACTCCGGCGAATCCAAGGCCCACATGTCCACCCGCGACACCCTGATCCGGGCCTACATGGCCGGTGCCATCTTGGCCATCTCCGCGGCCTTCGCGGTCACCGTCACCGTCCAGACCGGGAGCCCACTGCTCGGTGCGGTGTTGTTCCCGGTCGGCTTCTGCCTGCTCTACCTGCTCGGCTTCGACCTGCTCACCGGCGTGTTCACGCTGGTGCCGCTGGCACTGCTGGACAAGCGGCGCGGCGTGACCGTGCGCACGGTGCTGCGCAACTGGGGCTGGGTCTTCCTGGGCAACCTCGCCGGTGCCCTCACCGTGGCACTCATGATGGCGATCGTCTTCACCTACGGGTTCAGCATCGACCCCAACGAGGTGGGGCAGCGCCTCGGCGAGATCGGGCACAGCCGCACCGTCGGCTACGCCGAGCACGGCGCCGCCGGCATGCTCACGCTGTTCATTCGCGGCGTGCTGTGCAACTGGATGGTCTCCACCGGCGTGGTCGCGGCGATGATGTCCACCAGCGTGTCGGGCAAGGTCATCGGCATGTGGATGCCGGTCATGCTGTTCTTCTACATGGGCTTCGAGCACTCGGTGGTCAACATGTTCCTGTTCCCGTCGGGCCTGATGCTCGGCGGTGACTTCTCCATCGCCGACTACCTGGTGTGGAACGAAATCCCCACGGTGCTGGGAAATCTCGTCGGCGGGGTGGCGTTCGTCGGGCTTACACTGTTTGCGACCCATGCGCGCACGGGAGCGTCGAGGTTCACGCTGCCCGGCGTAGCGCAGCCCGACCCGCTCGAGCCGAAGAAGGTGACCGCATGACTCCCATCATGGCCAAAGCCGAAGCCGCCGCACTCGTCGTCGCCGCCAGGATCCGCAAGAATCTCAGCTGGGCCCAGATCGCCGAGGAACTCGACGCCCCGAAGGCTTGGTGTGTGGCGGCCCTGCTGGGCCAGCATCCACTGACCGCCGAGCAAGCCGAACGCGCGTGCGCCCTGCTCGAACTCGACGACGCGGTACGCGAAAGCCTGCAGTTGCAACCTGCCCGCGGCGTCGACCCGGAACTGCTGTCCGACCCCACCATCTACCGGTTCCAGGAGGCGCTCGCGGTCTACGGCCCCGCGATCAAGGAACTCATCCACGAGGAGTTCGGCGACGGGATCATGAGCGCCATCAACTTCAAGCTCGATGTGAGCCGGCGGGCGGACCCCGACGGCGACCGCGTTGTCGTCACGTTCGACGGGAAGTTCCTCGACTACCGCTGGTGACGCATTGCCGAGTCCCCTCGGCGGCCGTTGTGAGAGTATCGGCGCATCGAGCCTGAAGGGGGGCCCATGGCTAGTTCAACGGTCGGCGTCCGGCAGAAGCTGCAGCATCTGGGGGAGGCGGTGCGCGCCGCCAAGCGACTCGTCGAAACCGGGATCCTCGATCTGAAAGATCTGCGCGGAACTCTTCGGGGAGCCAAGCTCGTTCAGGTCTACGGACCGCAAGCGACGATGACCATCCAGGGTGGCCACCGATTCCCGGACCTGCCGGCCGTCGTCGACGAGCACGGGACCGTCACCTACGGCCAAGTCGACGAGCAGTCCTGGGCGTTGGCGCACGCGCTGCGCTCGCTCGGTGTGGTCGAGGGTTCCGTGGTCGGGGTGTTGTGCCGCGACCACCGGGGTCTGATCATCGCGATGGCCGCCTGCGGCAAGCTCGGCGCCCGCGTGGTGCTGATGAACACCGGGTTCGCCAAGCCGCAGTTCGCGCAGGTCTGCGAGCGCGAGAAGGTGACGGTGGTGCTGCACGACAGCGAGTTCGTGGGTCTGCTCGACGCGCTACCTCCGGAGCTGCCCCGCGTGCTCACCTGGGTCGACGACGGCGTCGAACTCCCCGCGGGCGCGCACACCCTCGATGAACTCGTCGCCGCCAACCCCACCGATCCGCTACCGCCACCGTCGCGCCCCGGCGGCTCGGTCATCTTGACCAGCGGGACCACCGGAATGCCGAAGGGCGCGCCCCGCGACACCGTGTCGCCGTTGGCGACGGCGCAGATCATCGACCGAATTCCGTTCCCCCGCAAGGGCACGATGGTCATCGTCTCGCCGATCTTCCACAGCACCGGGTGGGCCACCTACACCGTGGGGGCCGCGCTGGGTAACAAGATCGTGACCGCCCGGCGGTTCAACGCCGAGAACACCGTGAGGATGATCGCCGAGCACCGCGCCGACATGCTGGTGGCGGTCCCGACGATGCTGCACCGCATGGTCGAACTCGACGCCGCGACCCTCGCCAAGTACGACACCTCCTCTTTGCGGGTGATCCTGATCGCCGGCTCGGCGCTGAGCCCAGAGCTGAGCGAACGGGTCCAGGGCACCTTCGGTGACGTCCTCTACAACATGTACGGCTCCACCGAGTGCGCCATCGCCACCGTGGCCCAGCCGGCCGAGCTGCGTGCCGCGCCCGGGACCGCCGGGCGGGCCCCGGTCACCTGTGAGGTGGTGCTCTACGACGACAACGACCGGCGCATCGCGGGCGCGAACCGTCCCGGCCGGATCTTCGTCCGCAACGGCGCCCCGTTCCAGGGGTACACCGACGGCCGCGGTAAACAGATCATCGACGGCTACATGTCCAGCGGCGACATGGGCCACTTCGACGACAACGGGCTGCTGTTCATCGACGGCCGCGACGACGACATGATCGTCTCCGGCGGCGAGAACGTGTTCCCGCAGGAGGTGGAGAACCTGCTCGAGGAACACGAGGACGTCGCCGAGGTGGCGGTGGTGGGTGTCGACGACGTGGAGTTCGGAAAGCGCTTGCGCGCCTTCGTTGTTCCCGAGCCGGGTGTAGCGCCCGACGCCGCTCAGATCAAGCAGTACGTGAAGGACAACCTTGCCCGGCACAAGGTGCCGCGCGACGTGGTGTTCATCGACGAGTTGCCCCGCAATGCCACCGGCAAGCTGCTACGGCGGGTCCTGGTCGAAAAGGATGTCGACGGCTGAAGGAGACGCGGTGCCCCAGATAAGGCGGTGGGTGGGTGACCCGGTCTGGCTCGCGGATGTGCTTCGTGCCGAAGGGGTTCGGCTAGTTGAGTATCCAGGGTGGCGCGATCGGGGCCACGGCGACTTCAAGGACATTCGCGGGGTGATGGTGCACCACACCGGATCCGACCGCGCCACTGCCGCATCCATCGCCCGCGGTCGGCCGGATCTGCCCGGACCGCTGTCGCAACTGCACATCGCGCGGGACGGTACGACCACCGTCGTCGCGGTCGGGGTCGCCTGGCACGCCGGGGTGGGCATGTACCCGTGGCTGCCCACCAACATGGCCAACTGGCACACCATCGGAATCGAGTGCGCCAACAGCGGAACCAGCCCCACCGCGTCGCACCGCACCAACTGGCCCGACGCCCAGTACGACGCGTTGGTGCGAAGTTGCGCGGCGATCAACCGCCGGCTCGCACAGAATTCCAGCCGCACCATCGGGCACAAGGAGTACGCGGGCCGCGCGCAAGGCAAATGGGATCCGGGCGCCATCGACATGGACATCTTGCGCAACGACATCCAGGCCGTCATCGGCAGAATCCCGGACCCGGCCGCGACGCCGAGGCCGCCGGTGCCCGTGGGCAGGTACGCCGAGGTCCTGCTGTTCCGGGGCGCCGAGGGGCCCCAGGTCGCGCAGCTGCAGCGACAGCTGCGCGACGAATATGCCTATTACGCCGGTGATTTGGTGATCGACGGGGTCTTCGGACCGCAGACCGAGACTGCGGTCCGGGAGTTCCAGCGTCGCACCCGTGGACTCAAGGTCGACGGCATCGTCGGCCCCGCGACCGCAGCGGCAATGAACCTGCGCCTGGTGTCATAGCGGCGACGGCGACGCGGGGCGCAGTCGGGCGATGATGCCGTCGAGGTCGACGACGAACATGTCGGGCCGGAAGAAGTGACCGCCGGGCACCTCGTGGGCTTCGTGCGGGATCCCGGCGGCGCTGAGGTGTCCGCGGAATTCGCGCTGACCGGCGAGCACCTGGGTCTCGTTGACGCTGTCGAACCAGTTGAGCGGGTCCGGGCTGGTGCCGGCCAGCAGGAAGATCCGCTTGTTGCGGTAGCTGCCGATACGTTCGACGGGATTGTCGGCGCTGACCCGGCGCTGATCCCACAGCGGTGCCCCGTAGACCGTCCCGCCGGCCAGATCCAGTACCGCCGAGGTGATGTTCGCCCAATGCACCACCAGTCCGTAGTCGCGGCGCAGGCTCGCCGGGCCGGAGTGGCTGCTCACCGAGGCGAAGTGCCCGTAGTACTTGGCCGCGTACTTCAACGCGCCGAAGCCGCCCATCGAGAACCCGCCGACCGCACGGCCGTCGTACTCGGCGAACGTCCGGAAGTTGGCGTCGATCCAGGGGAGTAGCTGGGCCATGTGGAAGGTCTCCCAGTTCCGTGGGCCCACGAACGAACTGACCGGGTTGGAGTACCAACCCGCGCGTCCGCCGTCGGGCATCACCACGATGATCGGCTTGCCGGCGGTCAACTCGCGGATGCCCGCGAAGTCGAAGAACCGGAAATCCTGGTCGCCGCCGTGGAACAGGTAGAGCACGGGGTAGGTGCGTCCGCTGGTGCGGTAGTCGCTGGGAAGCAACACGTTGACGCCGGGATTCCAGCCGATCGCGCTGGTCTGGAACCGGTAGTACCACAGGCGCGGATCGTTCTCGTTGCGGTCCACGATGCGCAAGCCGAATCCGTCGCCGCGACCGGCGAAGATGATCAGTTCCGTCCCGACGTTGAGGACGTTCGGATCCGCGATCTCGTTCACGTCGGCGATCAACGGATACAACGATGCATCCCCGTAGAAGTGAGATGCCAACGCCGAGAGCGTGTCTGCCGGGGCCACGCTGTATCGCGTGAGGTCGGCGATGATGAGCTCCTGGCCAGGAGTCAGGGCAGCCGACTCCGGCAGTCCGCTGGCCCGGGCGATCAACCAGGCCAGAGCGGCGTCTCCGTAGAACCGCGTCGCGAGCGACGGCAGCGTGTCGCCCGGCGCCGCCCGGTGCCTCGTGAAGTCGGGGAAGATCAGGTGCTGTCCGACGGCGAGGTCGTCGGGATCGTCGATCCCGGCGGCGGCGGCGATCAGGGGGTACAGGTCGGCGTCACCGTAGAACCGCAATGCCAACGCGGACAATGTTTCCCCGGCAACCACGGTATGTGTTCTGATCATCGCCCGCCCCCTCGGCTACGACTGCCTAGCCGTGATTATCCGCCCGTTGGGGCCGCAGGCGTGGCGTTTCGGGCTACCCAGGCGCCGGTTCAGGCGAGCGAAAGTCCCCCCGGGCGTTCGGCGGAGTCGCCGGCGCGGAGCGCGGCCGGGGCCAGGAAGTCGGCCAGGGGGTAGCGGGATTCGGTTGAATCCTGTTGTGGTGCATTGTCAGAGTCCAGCAGGAGTTCGGTGGCAGCCTTGGCCTGAAACATCGCGACGACGGCGTCGTTGTGCTGGTCGGTACCGAAGCGGGTGAGCGCCGAGGTGAGCTTGCCGTCCACGTAGCGCAGCGTGTGTTCGAGTTGCCGCAGTTCGGTGGCGTCCTGGCGCGCATCCTCGCGCTCGGCCTGCTCGTCGCGGCTGGCGACCAGTCGGCGCATGGCCAGGGCGCCGAGCGCGGCCGACAACGCGGGCACGAACAGCACCGTGCTCGTCACGCCGAGGGAGGCATCGGACGACAGCGCCGCGATGATGCTCAGGGTGGTGAGCACCGCCAGCAACGAGGACAGCAGCGTCATCGCCGACGCAGCCGCCACCCGGTCCCCGGCCTGGCGGACCAGTGGCGAGAGCTTCGAGGACACCGTGGAGGCCTGCCGGACCGCGGTCTGATGCCAGGGCGGTGGGGCCGGTCGCGGGGGCGCGGCGGGTGCAGTCGTCGGCGGGGCCTGCGGGGCAGCGGTTTCGGGTGCTTGCTGAGTCTCAGCGGCAGCAGCTGTCATGTGACCATTGTGGCTTGAGTGACGGGTGATTCCTGGGAGGCGAGGCCGCGACGCCGCCGCCGAAAGTTCGTCGAGTTCCCTGGGGTGACCTGGCGCTCAGCTAACAGCGTTAGCTGTACTTGTTGTGTACGCAAACATTTTCGAACAGCCGGCCGGGCTGCCCGAAAATGAACTCATTCCGGATTCTCGCTGGCGGCGCAGTCGGCGCTCGCGAGTGACCTGCGGCGCGACTCAATGGGCTGTCGGTTGTGGGGTCGCGGAGGTTCTCATCTGATACCTAGCAAATACACAGTGCTCGCTCACGGGGCTCAAAGCGGGCGCATAGGCTGAGTTATGGCTGAGCGCGGTGTGATTCTTTGCTGATAGTGAAGACGCTGGTCAAAGCGGTATAAGCTGGGTTATGTATTCAAAATGAGGTAAGGCAAACCTCTTGTCTCTTAGGTAAAACTCAGCTAATTTTTAGCTTGGGTTCAACCAAGTTGGGCCGCGATACTCACATCCAGTTAATGAGGAGCTCTCTGTGGAACAAGCACTTCACCGCGGGGCCGACGAGCCCACCAAGCGGTCGAAGACCCTGAAGCAAAAGGTCGTCATCGGCGGCGTCGCAGCGCTGAGCGCAACGGCCATTGCGGCGGTCCCGGTCACCGCGACCAGCCCGGCGATGCTTCAGGCCCAGCAACGGTCCATGACCGTTGACCTGGTAGCCAGCGTGACCGATTCGCCCTTGGATTACTACGGTCAGTTCTTCAACACCACGCAGAGCAATGTCACGGCGCTGGCCGCTTCGATTCAGGCCAATCCGCTGCCGCTACTGAGCCAGGTCTTCGAGAACCAGCAGGGTTATTTCGCGCCGATCATCGAGGCGCTGAAGAACCTGCCAGAGAACATTGAAACGCAGTTCGCTGAGGACGGCCGGGTGGGCCGGCACCTCGCTGCGATGTTCGAAGCCATCCAGGCCGGCGACATCTTCACCACATACGAAGAGTTCAACGCTGCCCTGCTGTACTCCTTCACCGTGTTCGTGACGCCGTTTACGAGCCAAATCTTCTCCTCGGCAGACGCTCCCGGCATCATCGAGACCGCGGCGCAGAACGTCGTGAACGCCCTGGGCGTGCTCCTAGACGCCACGAACATCAACCGCGGCATCTTCTACTCGGCCTTCGCCGTCGCGAGTGGCGTTCCCTACGAGGGTGCTCGCATCGCCGGCGCGCTCTTCGAGGCCGTCCAGGCCGGCGATTTCGAAGAGGCCGGCAACGTGTTGCTCAACGCGCCGGCGGCCCTGACCAACGCGCTGATCAACGGGTTCGACTACACCGACGGGGACGAGGTCGTGGCGTGGCCCGGCCTGTTCGCGCCGCTGGGCCCGCTGCGGCCGAACGGCACCCCCGTTCACCCCGGTGGTCTGATCTACCAGGCGCTCGTCGGCTTGCCCGGCCAGATCGCCGATGCCATCGACAACTCCCCGACGGCCCCGACCGCGCGCCTGTTCAACCTGAACGTCCAGCAGGAGGCGCAGGCGGACCTGGAGGACGGCGCTGAGGCCGCTGTCGAGGGCGAGGACGCCGAGATCATCGACGCTGAAGTCGTGGACGCTCCGGCGATCGAAAAGTCCACCGCTGTCGTCCCGGTCAAGGCTGAGGTTCCGGCGACTGTCGAAACCCCGGTTGCCGAGACCCCGGCCGTTGCGATCGAAGAGGTCATCACCGAGGTCGACGTCAAGAAGGAGCTGGCTGACAGCGCCGCCGAGCAGTCAGCCGAGTCCAAGGCTTCGGCCGCGCTGGCCAAGAGCGCCGAGAAGGCCAAGGCCAACGTCGCCAAGGTCAACGAGCGGATCAACTCGGCTGCCAAGAAGGTTGGCGACGGGCTGAAGAAGCTGACCGGCTCCAAGAAGGACAAGGCCGGCGACAGCAAGTCCGACAGCAAGAGCGACAACGGTGGCGGGGCCGGCGACAGCGGCAACGACTCCGACTAAGTAACACCATGTAGTTCCGGGCCCCGCCGAGAGGAGGGGCCCGGACTCGTTCGCGGGAACGGTGGGATCCACCCGCGCGATGCTTCCCCCGCGCGACACCCACGGCATCGGGAAGGACGAAAAAGGCCGAGGGGAAGGACATCGAGATGGGCCGACGGCTACGGGAACCAAGGGCAACGATTCCTGACGCATTGCTAGCCTGACCGAAGGTTCTCGAGGGGGAAGCGATGGCTGTTGACCTGCTGGCGGAGCCGAACCTGGCCTACCTGGCGGGCAGCCTGCTTGGCACGTTGCTGGTGCCGGCGCTCGGTATCGGCGTGCTCATCTTCGGACTGCGGCACCGCCGGACCGACCGGGCCACCGGCACGGCGTGGGCGGTGATGGGCGCAGTGCTGCTGCTCTTCGGACTGATCGGTGCGTGCTCCACCGCCATGTCATGACCGCAGCGCCCGGACCGCGGCGACAAAGACGCAGGCACCAACGGCGAGGGCGAACACCGCCAGGACCGCATTGCGGGGATGCTGCGAGCTCGTGAAGGCCCACGCTTGCAGCCCGCCGGCGGACAGCGCGAGCACACTGAATGCCATCGCCGCCAGCGCAAGTCGCTTGGTCGTCATTCGGCCAGCGTAGGTGGGTTCAGTAGCGAGTCCTGGCCGAGGTGCTCTCACCCCCCGCGCACTGCCACCGCTTACGCCGAGGGCTGTGGTCAGCATGTGGCTGTGGTCCTCGGACTAGAGGGCACGGCGGTCCGGATTGCGAAGGTTGATGCCTACATGCCAGCGCGTCGGCGACCGAGGCAAGGCTGACGTTGTGTCTGGCCACCACCGCCACCTGCTCGCCCGTGGCTGGTTTGATGTGGCGTGTCGTCGAAAGTCGCCGGAACCTCAGTCCACCGCGACCCCGGAACACGCCCAACCCGAGGGCATCTCGGCCGACGCCAGCAGCTCGTTCAGTTCGTCGAGATCGCCCGCGGCGAGCATGTCTTCGGCCTGCGGGTAGAGGATGCGCTCCTCCTTCAAGTTGTGGGCGGCCAGCTGCTCCAACAGGTTTCGGCACAGCTCGGCGGTCGCGGCGAAGTCCCCGTCGCCCAGCAGGCGCTCCAGCTCGTCGAGGACGGGCCACATCTTCCCGTGCTCGAGCAGCATCACCATCACCGGTCCGAGCAGCCCGGCCGCACGCAGCGGTGGGAACAGGTACTCCTCTTCGAGGTAGATGTGTCGGCGCAGCATCGCGATGGCGTCGAGCAGGGCGGTGCGTTGGCCGGCGGTCACCTCGGCGGGGTCGGCCCCCGCGAAGATGGTGATCCCGACGTCGATGATCCGATGTTCGCGTTCCAAGACGCCGCCCACGCTCATTCGAGTTCGGCTTTCACGCTGATCTTGGCGCCGGCGAACAACCGCGACACCGGGCACAGAGCGGCGGCCTCGTCGACGATCCGCTCGAACTTGCCGGCGTCCACGCCGTCGATCCGGGCCTTGATGGCCAGCGCGGACGAGACGATGGTGGGTACCCCGTCGACCTCGTCGAGGGTCACGGTGGCCCGCACGTCCAGGCGTTGCGGAGTCAGTTGCTGCTCACCGAGTTTCAGTGCCAACGCCATCGAGAAGCAGGAGGAGTGCGCGGCCGCGGCGAGTTCCTCGGGGCTGGTCTTGCCGCCGGGCGCCTCGGTGCGCGCCGCCCAGGTGACGTCGAGTCCGGTCAGGACGCCGCTGCCGGAGTCCAGTCGTCCGGTCCCGGTCGCAAGGGGTCCCTCCCACACGGTGCCGGTGCTGCGTTCAGCGATGCTCATTGCCACCCTCCCTGTTTCTACAATTGGTTATTGTAAAAACGCTACACCCAACGGGCGGCGTAAACCAGGGTGGCTGGAAGAGTCCTACATCGGCACCCGTCGGGACGGCTCGAGGGAGCGCTCCAGGAATCCTTCGTGCAGCGTGGCGAGCACCTCCGCGCAGATGGCGCGCTGTTCCGGGCCGATCTGATCCAGCAACTCACCCAGTTCGCGGCGACGTCGGTCGGCGGCCTTCTGTACCAGCTTGCGGCCCTGCGGCGTCAGTTCGAGGGCCACGATGCGGCGGTTCGACGGGTCGGCCACGCGCGCCAGATGACCGGACGCGTGCAACCGGTCGGCCAACCGCGTCACCGAGGAACCGGCCACGCCGAGTACCTTCGCGCAGTGCGTCGAGGTGGACGGGCCCTGTTCCTGCAGCAGGGCGAGCAGCCGGAACTGGGTCAGCGAGACCTCGAGGTCCTCCAAGCTGCGCAGCGCCACCCCGACGAGGTCGCGGGTCGCCAACTCAAACGCGCGCAACTCCTCGACCGGGGTGCTTGCCGCCGCCTTGCCCGTGCTCACCTCGGCAGTTTCCCACGCCTAGCGCTCGGCAAGTTGGCGCCGTAGTTCGCGGGTCTCCTCGAAGCGTGCGGTGACGTCGCGCAGGGTGGCCGCGACGCCGAGGAGTTGTCCCTGCGCATCGGTGACGGGATGGATGACGAACTCCACCGAGATGGTCGAACCATCGGCGCGGACGGCCGGCACGGCGAGCAGGTCCCCGTCGCCGTAGCGGCTCTGGCCGGTCTCCATGACACGGTGCCAGCCGGACCAGTGCCGGGCCCGCAGGCGTTTGGGGATGATCAGGTCCAGCGACTCGCCGACGGCCTGCTCGGCGGAGAAGCCGAACAGGCGCTTGGCTCCGCCATTCCAGAAGGTGATCAAGCCATTTCGGTCCGCGGCCATGATCGCGTCCGGCCCGGACAGCAGGGCAGTGGCGATCCTCGTTTCGTCCATGCGCCAATTATTGCACTACGCAACACTTGCTTTACGCAAGAGTTGAGGGCATGGTGGGCTCTGGAAGCGTTCCAATTGGAAGGCGGCAGCTGTGGCCCTCTGGCACAACGAATTGCGCCGGGTGGGGCTGCGCGTGACTCAGCCCCGTCTCGCAGTGCTGGCCGAGGTGCAAGCGCAACCGCACGGCGACGTCGACTCCATCGCCACGGGCGCCCGCAAGCGACTCGGATCGCTATCCACTCAAGCCGTTTACGACGTGCTCTACGCCCTGACCGACGCCGGTCTGCTGCGGCGCATCGAACCGGCCGGATCCCCGGTGCGCTTCGAACTCGAAACCGGCGACAACCACCACCACCTGGTGTGCCGATCCTGCCGCGCCATCGTCGATGCGCACTGCGCCACCGGAACCGCGCCGTGCCTGCACACCCCCGATGACGCCGGCTTCCAGATCGATGAGGCCGAAGTGACTTTTTGGGGTATATGCCCTGACTGTCAGCCCGTAACCAGCCCGAAGTGATTGGAGATCGACATGACCACACCCCACACCGGTTCGACGATGGGGACCGGTGCGCCGGCCGCCAGTGACCGCAACTCGCTGACCGTCGGCAGCAACGGTCCGATCGTCCTGCACGACGTGCACTTCCTGGAGCAGATGGCGCACTTCAACCGGGAACGAGTTCCCGAACGCAGTCCGCACGCCAAGGGTTCGGGCGCGTTCGGCGTCCTGAAGGTCACCGAGGACGTCTCACAGTTCACCAAGGCCGCGTTGTTCCAGAAGGGTGCCGAAACCGATCTGCTGATTCGGTTCTCGACCGTCGCCGGTGAACAGGGCAGTCCTGATACCTGGCGCGACGTCCGCGGCTACTCGATGAAGTTCTACACCTCCGAGGGCAACTACGACCTCGTCGGGAACAACACCCCGATCTTCTTCGTGCGCGACCCGATGAAGTTCCCGCACTTTATCCGCAGCCAGAAGCGGTTGCCGGACTCCGGGCTGCGCTCGGCCCAGATGCAGTGGGACTTCTGGACGCTCAATCCCGAGTCGGCACACCAGGTTACGTACCTGATGGGTCAGCGCGGGCTGCCGCGCACGTGGCGGCACATGAACGGCTACGGTTCGCACACCTTCATGTGGGTCAACGCCGGCGGCGAGAAGTTCTGGGTGAAGTACCACTTCCACACCGAGCAGGGCATGGAGTTCCTCAGCAACGCCGACGCCGCGGCCATGGCCGGCGACGACGCCGACTTCCACCGCCGCGACCTGTTCGACGCCATCGCGCGCGGCGAGCATCCCAGCTGGCGAGTCTCGGTGCAGGTGATGCCCTACGCGGAGGCCGCCGACTACCGGTTCAACCCGTTCGACCTGACCAAGACCTGGTCGCACGCGGACTACCCGTTGATCCCGGTGGGCAGCTACACGCTGAACCGCAACCCGGAGAACTTCTTCGCCGAGATCGAGCAGGCCGCGTTCTCGCCGGGTAACACCGTGCCGGGCATCGGGTTGTCCCCGGACAAGATGCTGCTCGGCCGCGCGTTCGCCTACAACGACGCCCAGCGCAACCGGATCGGCACCAACTTCCACCAGCTGCCGGTCAACCAGCCGCGCGACGGCGTCGAGGTCAACTCCTACATGTTCGACGGGCAGATGACCTACCACCACGCCGGCAACGCGGCGGTGTACGCGCCGAACAGCACCGGGCGGCCGTGGGCCGACGTCACCGGTCCGGCCGAGGACGGCTGGGAGACCGACGGGGACCTGCTGCGCGCGGCTTACAGCCTGCACTCCGAGGACGACGACTTCGGTCAGCCCGGCACCATGGTGCGTGACGTGTGGAACGACGCGCAGCGCAGCGAGGCCGTCGAAACCATCTCCGGCGCACTGCTCGGCGGCGTCTCGGGGGAGGTGCTGGATCGCGCGTTCCAGTACTGGCGCAACGTCGATGCCGATCTGGGTGCCCGGATCGAGAAGGCCGTGCGGGCCGGTGGCGTAGGCGAACCCGTCGACGGGATGGGCGAAGCCTGAGCCTGGTTCGCGACGCTCGGTGAGCCACCCGGAGTCACACCGGCCCCGGGTGGCTCATCCTGCCGACCATCGTGTGGGCCGCCGGGCCCACCGCTCGAGGGGTGATGGTGGGCGGCGTCGTCAGCCCTCGCCGTGTTCGACGGAGTTGTCGATGCCGGAGCGGTTCACCTCCGGCGCGCCGAAGCGGTAAGTGACTCGGTTCTCGATGCCGGAAACGTTGATCACGTCCGTGGAGTCGACGACGATCACATTGCGGACCCCGGAGACCACGACCTCGGCGCAGTGGCCCGTCACTGTGACGATGTTGTCGATACCGCTGACGCTGACGACGTTGTTGTCGCAGTGCAGTGGCTCGTTGCCGTCGATGCCCATCACGGTCAGCGTCTCGCCCGGTTCGACGGTGGGCGTCGGCGGGGCCGGGGACGGGGCCGCGGTGGCGGCGGTGGTGGTGGTCGCCGGAAAGCCGCCGCCACCACCGGAAAAGGTGGGCCGACCCGGCGTGGTCGAGGTGTTTCCGACGGCCAGGTAGATCGCCACGCCCACCCCAGCGACCGTCGCGATGGCTACGGCGGCCCACAGGCCGCGGCGCGGTGGTCGCGGCGGGACGGGGGCGTCGTACGACCACGACGCGGTGGGCGGCGGGTACGCCGTGTCATGCGGCATTACGTCGTAGGCCAGCGTGTTCGACTCCGCGGTGCGGGCGGAATCGGCCAGGGACCTTTCCAGGTCCTGGATCCGCGCTTCCGGGTCATCCTGCGAACTCACCCGCCGATATTCGCACAATTCCGGCCGATTGCCAGTGCAAGTCCCGGGCGTGGAATGCCCGCGTAACACTGTTCCGACCGCTAGCGTGAGACGTCCCCAGCACCGCAGAGGAGGCGCACCATGCGAGCCGGATCACTCCCAGGCGTCGAGAACACCGGCAGACGGATGCGGCTGGCGTATCTGCTCATCGCGCTACTGATCGGCGGGCTCGGTGCCGGGATGTTCGCGCCGGCGGCCGCTGCGCAGGGCGAGCACTATGTGATCGCCACCGACATCACCTTCGCGCCGTTCGAATTTCAGGACGAGCAGGGCAATTTCGTCGGCATCGACATCGATCTGCTCAACGCGATCGCCGAGGATCAGGGGTTCTCCGTCACGTTCAAGCCCCTGGGCTTCGACGCCGCGCTGCAGGCGGTGCAGGCCAACCAAGTGGACGCCGTGATCGCCGGGATGTCCATCACCGACGAACGCAAGGCCGTCTTCGACTTCTCTGACCCCTATTTCGAATCGGGCGTCCAGATGGCCGTGTTGGACACCAACGAGACCATCACCTCTTACGAGGACCTGCGCGGCCAGCGCGTCGCCGTCAAGAACGGCACCGAGGGCGCTGAGTTCGCCGAATCCATCAAGGATGAATTCGGGTTCAGCACGGTCTATTTCGCCGATTCGGCCTCGATGTACGACGAGGTCCGCACCGGCAACTCCGTGGCCATCTTCGACGACTACCCGGTGCTGAACTACGGCATCGCCCAGGGCAACGGGTTCAAGACCGTGACCCCGAAGGAGCAGGGCGCCAACTACGGGTTCGCGGTCAACAAGGGCCAGAACCCCGAACTGCTGACGAAGTTCAACGCCGGGCTGAAGAACCTGCGGGATTCCGGCCGCTACGACGAGATCATCGACAGCTATCTCGGTGAGGGCGCGGCGGTCTCGGACAACTCCTTCCTGGGCCTGCTGAAGAGCACCTTCCCGCTGCTGATGGCGGGCCTGAAGATGACGATGATCCTCACCGTGGTGTCGATCGCCATCGCGCTGCTGCTGGGCGTCGTCTTCGGTCTGATGCGGGTCTCCCGCTCGCTGTGGCTGCGCGCGATCGGCACCACCTACGTCGACATCTTCCGCGGCACTCCGCTTCTGGTGCAGGCGTTCTTCATCTACTTCGGCATCCCCGCCGCGATGGGATTCCAGATGACGGCGATGACCGCGGGCATCATCACGCTGTCGCTGAACGCCGGCGCCTACATGACCGAGATCGTCCGCGGCGGTATCCAATCGGTGGACAAGGGGCAGATGGAGGCGGCCCGCAGCCTCGGCGTGGGATACCTGCCCACGATGCGCAAAGTCATTCTGCCGCAGGCCGTCCGGACCATGATCCCGTCGTACATCAACCAGTTCGTGATCACCCTCAAGGACACCTCGATCCTGTCGGTGATCGGCCTCGCCGAGCTGACCCAGACGGGGCGCATCATCATTGCCCGCAACTTCCAGTCGTTCAACATGTGGCTGATCATCGGCATCATCTACTTCATCGTCATCATGGCGCTGACCAAACTCTCGGACCGACTCGAGAAAAGGCTCGTGAAATGAACCAGCTGGCACCCGAATCCACCGCGGCCGAACCCGAGGGCAGCGTCAAGATCCGCATCGAGGGACTCTGTAAGTCCTTCGGCGATCTGGTGGTGCTCGACGGCATCGACACGACCATCAGCGAGGGCGAAGTCGTCTGTGTCATCGGACCTTCGGGGTCGGGCAAGTCGACCTTCCTGCGGTGTTTGAACAAGCTCGAGGACATCACCGGCGGCAAGGTGGTGGTCGACGAGTTCGATCTCACCGACAAGAAGGTCGACCTGGACAAGGTGCGCCAGCACATCGGCATGGTGTTCCAGCACTTCAATTTGTTCCCGCACATGACGGTGCTGCAAAACATCACGCTCGCACCGCTTCTGACCAAGAAGATGGACAAGGACACCGCCGAGAAGCGCGCGCTGGATCTGCTCGACCAGGTCGGACTGGCGGAGAAGGCCCACGTCAAGCCCGCGACGCTGTCCGGTGGCCAGAAGCAGCGGGTGGCGATCGCGCGGGCGTTGGCCATGAACCCCTCGATCATGCTGTTCGACGAGGCGACCAGCGCGCTGGACCCGGAGATGGTGGGCGACGTCCTCGAGGTGTTGCGCCGCCTGGCCCGGGAGGGCATGACGATGGTGGTGGTCACCCACGAGATGGGGTTTGCCCGGGAGGTGGCCTCGCGGGTGATCTTCATGGCCGACGGCAACATCGTCGAGGACGACACCCCGGACGAGGTATTCGGCAATCCCAAGCATCCTCGTTTGCGGGAGTTTCTCTCCAAGGTGCTCTAGGAAACCGTCGCCGAACCACCTGAGCACCCCCGCTGAGTTTGGTAACGATTTGGTAACGGCGACGGCAGGGCGCAGAGCAGGGGTTTTGCCGGTCTTTCATCGACCATAAGTACGACAAGGCTGTCCGAACCGGGTGTCGACCGTTTGATAACTGCGCCGGGGTTGCATACGTTCGGACACACCGATGACTGAGACTTGAACCTAGATCGATAACTTGTTCGGTGGTGACAGCTAACTAGATATGTTCGCTTCTGATAGGGAACTTCAAGCCCCTTCGGCCGGGTCCGACGGATCTGGCCAACTGCAGGTGGCGCGACCCTGGGACGGCGTCTTGCGACGTCCCGAAGGCCGCGATGCGCTCGACATGCATCGCCTGGTGGTCGAGAGCAAGGTTCTCGACGAGAACTCGACGTATGCCTACCTGTTGATGGCGACGGAATTTGCCGACTCCTCGATCGTGGCCGACCGCGACGGGGAACTGCACGGCTTCGTGATGGGGTATCACCCGCCGTCGCGGCCCGAGGCGTTGTTCGTCTGGCAGGTGGTGGTCGCCGCCGCGGCCCGCGGTTCCGGACTGGGCGGCACGATGCTCGACACCCTGGTCGAACGCGTACGCCGTGACCGGCACGGACACCCGCTCACCCTGGAAGCGACTGTGGCGCCCAGCAATTCGGCATCACGCGCGCTGTTCGGTGGCTTCGCCCGTCGGCACGGCGTGCCGGTCGTCGAATTGCCTTGGTACGGAGCCGAACTCCTGGACGCAGACCTGGCTCACGAAGAGGAGCCGCTGCTGCGCATTGGTCCAGTCGCCGCCGAAATCAACTGCTAACCCTCACAACCCGGAAGGACGTCATGACGTCAGCACCCATTCTCAGCCCGTCTGAAACTGATTTGCCCGAGGTTTATCGGTCCGTCGAGTCCGAGGTCCGCAGCTACTGCCGCGGTTGGCCCACCGTGATGGACCACGCGCAGGGATCGCACATCACCGACGTGAACGGGCGGCAGTACCTGGACTTCTTCGCCGGTGCCGGCGCGCTGAACTACGGCCACAACAACCCGGTGCTCAAGTCCGCGTTGATCGATTACCTGACCAACGACCGCATCGTGCACTCGCTGGACATCGCGACCGCCGCCAAGACCGACTTCCTCACCACCTTCGAGGAGTTGATCCTCAAGCCGCGCGCTCTCGACTACAAGGTGCAGTTCCCCGGACCCACCGGCGCCAACGCCGTCGAGGCCGCCCTCAAGCTGGCCCGCAAGGTGACCGGCCGCGAGTCGATCATCAACTTCACCAACGCATTCCACGGGATGACCCTGGGCGCGCTGTCGGTCACCGGTAACTCGATGAAGCGGGCCGGCGCGGGCATCCCGCTGGTGCACGCCACCCCGATGCCCTACGACAACTACTTCGACGGCGTCACCGAGGACTTCCACTGGTTCGAGCGCGTTCTGGACGACTCGGGCGGCGGCCTGAACCGCCCCGCCGCGGTGATCGTGGAGACCGTGCAGGGCGAGGGTGGCGTCAACGTGGCCCGTGTCGAGTGGCTGCAGGCCCTGGCTGCGCTGTGCCGCACCCGCGACATCCTGCTGATCGTCGACGACGTGCAGATGGGCTGCGGCCGTACCGGACCGTTCTTCAGCTTCGAGGTGGCCGGTATCAAGCCGGATATCGTCACGTTGTCGAAGTCGATCAGTGGTTACGGCCTGCCGATGGCGCTCACGCTGTTCCGCTCGGAACTCGACGTCTGGGCCCCGGGCGAGCACAACGGCACCTTCCGCGGCCACAACCCGGCCTTCGTGACGGCAACCAAGGCGCTGGAAACCTACTGGCGCACCGATGATTTCAACAAGGAAACGCTGAGCAAGGGTGAGTTCGTCCGCACCCGGCTGGACAGCATCGCCGGTAGCCACGAGGGCGTCAGCGCCCGCGGTCGCGGCATGGTCCAGGCGCTGAAGTTCGAGGACGCGCCGGCCGCCAACGCGGTGTGCGGTGTGGCGTTCGAGCGCGGCCTGCTCGCCGAGACCAGTGGTCCCTCCGACGAGGTGGTCAAGCTCCTCCCGCCGTTGACCACCTCGAACGCCGACCTGGACGCCGGACTGGACATCCTGGCCGAAGCGGTGGCCGCTACCCTCGCCTGAGGTAAAACGACACCGCTAGAAGGAGTTTGAAGTCATGATTGTGCGGACCACCGCCGAAATTTCCGATACCGAACGCGACGTCGCCGATGCCGCGTGGCGCTCCAAGCGCATCATCCTGGCCGGCGACGGGGTGGGCTTCTCGTTCCACGAGACGACCATCAACGCCAACTCGGTCAGCGAGTTCCAGTACCGCCACCACGTCGAGGCCGTGTGGGTGGTCGAGGGGTCGGGTGTGCTGACCAACCTCGAGAACGGTGACGAGTTCAAACTGGAGCCCGGCACCATGTACCTGCTGGACGGCCACGAGAAGCATCGGGTGACCTGCCATGAGCAACTGCGCATGATGTGTGTGTTCAACCCGCCGGTCACGGGTAAAGAGGTCCACGACGAGACAGGGACGTACCCGCCTTCAATCTTGGAATAGCGAGGCCGATCGAATGACAGTCGCGCACGATAACTACCCGACCCGACTCGACCACGCGATCGCGCCGGTGCCGAGGGTGGATCCCGCGGTCTGGGGCGATCACGCGCACGGCCCGCTCGGCCAGGCCGAGCTGGACTCGTACGCCGAGCGTGGCTACCTGATTCGTCCGAATGCCCTTGACGAACAGTGGCTTCCGCCGCTGCGTCAGGAACTGGAGCGGCTCGGCGCCGAGCTGGATGCCGATGACCCCCGGGTGATCCGCGAGCCCGGGGGCGGCATCCGGTCGGTGTTCGAACCGCATCTGCTCAGCGACATCGTCGCCGAGGTGATCAGCCTGGACACGGTGCTGCCGATCGCGCGTCAACTGCTGCGCAGCGACGTCTACATCCACCAGGCGCGGATCAACATGATGCCGGGCTTCACCGGCAGTGGGTTCTACTGGCACTCGGACTTCGAGACCTGGCACGCCGAGGACGGCATGCCGGCCATCCGGGCGGTCTCCTGTTCGATCGCCCTGACCGAGAACTACCCGTTCAACGGGTCGCTGATGGTCATGCCGGGTTCGCACCGGACGTTCTACCCGTGTGTGGGTGCCACCCCCGAGGACAACCACGCGACCTCGCTGGTGTCCCAGGAGTACGGGGTGCCCGATCGCGACACCCTGACCAAGGCGGCCGAGCAGTACGGCATCGACCAGTTCGTCGGTCCGGCCGGCACGGCACTGTGGTTCGACGCCAACCTGTTGCACGGTTCGGGTTCGAACATCACCCCGTTCCCGCGGTCCAACGTGTTCCTGGTCTTCAACTCCGTGGAGAACGAACTCGCTGCGCCGTTCGCCGCCAAGACACCCCGGCCCGAGTACCTCGCGGCGCGCAGTTACCGGCCGTTCGGGGAGTAGTTCCGCGCATTTTCCGGCCCGCCCGACCGCGCTTGCCTTAGGCTAACCAAACTCCTACAGTTAAGCGCAGAGATTTCCTCTAAATAGGGCTCCTCGAAGGGACCGGAGATGACGGAGAAGAACCAGCTGCCGCTGGCCCAACGTTCTTGGGACGACCTGCCCGGGCACTGGCTGCTCGCCCGCCTGGGCAAGCGCGTGCTGCGTCCGGGTGGCCTCGAGCTGACTACGCGCCTGTTGGCCGCCGCCGGCATCACCGGTGCCGACGTGGTCGAACTGGGCCCCGGTCTGGGACGCACGGCCAAGGACATCGGCCCGCTGCGGCCCTCCTCCTACGTCGGGGTCGACGACAGCGGCGCGGCCTCGGCGATGGTGCAGGAGGTTGTCGACGCCGCCGGTGGGCGCACCGTCACCGCGGACGCCTCCGACACCGGGCTGGCGGACAGCAGCGCCGACGTCGTCGTCGGCGAAGCCATGCTGACCATGCAGGGCGACAAGGCCAAAAAGGCCATCGTCGACGAGGCGTTCCGGGTGCTGCGCCCCGGCGGTCGCTACGCGATCCACGAGCTGGGCCTCAAGCCGGACGACCTCGCGCAGGACACCAAGGACGCGGTCCGCCGGGACCTGGCCCGCTCGATCAAGGTCAATGCCCGGCCGTTGACGATCGCGGAGTGGTCGGAGCTGCTCACCGCGTCCGGCTTCGAGGTCAAGTCCGTCGACCAGGCGCCGATGGCCCTGCTGCGCCCGAAGCGCGTGATCGACGACGAGGGGCTGCTCGGCGCGCTGCGCATCATGGGCAATGTGCTCACCAATCCGCCTGCGCGCAAGCGGGTTCTGGGGATGCGCAACACCTTCACCAAGTACGGCAAGGATCTGACCGCGGTCGCGATCGTGGCCCAGGTGCCGGAAGGGAAGGCCGGCGCCGCCAACTGACCGGCGTCACACCCATGATGGCAACGCACGACACGCTGGCTCCGGGCGACCGCGAGGACCTCTCCTCGGGCCGCTCGGAGCGGGCTGCCGGCCAACAGCGCCGGCGGGTGTTGGGACTCATGCGCACCACCGGTGCGCCCGTCGACGCCCGCCAGGTGGCCGACGCCCTGAACATCCACATCACCACGGCGCGGTTCCACCTGACCACGCTGGAGGCCCAGGGCGCGATCCGCCGCGGCGCGGGCACCCGCAGCGGCGGGGCGGGGCGCCCCCGGCTGACCTATGAGCTGGCGCCCCGGCTCGACTACGCCGACATCGTCGCGCTGTTCGCCACCCACCTCGGTGGGACGGCCGACGAGCGCGAGCAGCGGGCGGTGCGCATCGGCGCCGACCTGGCCCGGCGCACGCGGCTGGCCGCGGGCCGGACCGACGACTCGGTGACCGACCTGGTGGTCGACGCGCTCGATGAACTCGGATTCCGGACGCGCGCGGTGGTGGAGGCGTTCGGCGCCGTCACCGTCGGAATCTGCACGTGCCCGCTGGCCGAGATCGCCGTCGATGCCCCCGAGGTGGTCCGTGGCATCCAGCAGGGCCTGATCCAGGAGGTCGTGGACAGCCATGCCGAGACGCTCGGTGGCGGCTACCGCGTGAGCGTGCAGCCCGACCCGCGGGCGGGCTCCTGTGAGGTCAGCCTGCGGCTCGAAGCCGCACCCGACTGTTAGCCAGCGAACATCGGCGCGGCGGTGTGGTCTGTCTCGCCGCCGGTTGCGACGCCGTCGGCGTCGGCTCGGCGGGTTTCCGGGCGACGACGCGTAACACGATGGAAATTTGCGGTGTGATTTAGCACTCATTTGACGCGCGGGTCGGTAAGTGAATCTTATTAAGGGAAGTCGAAGAATTAGCAAATGGCAATTAGCCAGATCTTGAAACGGAGCAGGCCGGCGGCTTGCAGCGTCTTGCTGCCAGCAAACAACACGATTTGGTAACGACGCGGGCTGAGCGCATGCTTAGACAAATTCGCCGAAGTGCTCCGTCGGCGCTTCGCACGCGGATTTCATGTCGTATTCGGTCGCTAGACTCAATCGTGGCTGATGCCAACCTGGCGTCGATCTCGCTACCTGCGCGGTGGCGAGACATGCGCCAGAGGGAGGAGATCGACGAGTATGGCAAACAACAGAGTGGCCAATGTGGAGCAAGTGACCAATGCTGTCGGTGGGGTGGCACTTGCCAACCGCGCCCCGGCCAACGTTGCTCCGGTTGCGCTGACCGCTGCGTTGGTCCAAGATGCGCCGTCCTTCGCGCCGGCCCGTGCCGCGACCGTGACCACCGGTCCGATCACCGCGCTCGCCGAACTCGACGGCTGCCTGCTGACCGCCGACTACGCCGCCGACACCGTCTCGGTGCGCGCCGCGCACACCCTGGGCCACGTGGCCAGCGTGGGCGACATCTACGAGCCGTCCGCGATCGCCATCGCCGGTCGCCGCGCCTACGTGGCCTCGGTGGAACCGGCCTACGACACGGTGGCCGTGCTCGAGCGCGCGGCCGTCATCGCCCGGATCCCGGTGCACGGCAACATCCGGGGCATCGCCGCCGGCCATGACGGCCGACGCGTGTACGCCCTGCAGTCCTCGGAGACCTCGATGTCCCTCGGCGTCATCGACACCAATACCCACGACGTGAGCACCGTCGACCTGGTCGCCGGACCGCACACCGTGCCGACCGCGGTGGCCGTCAGCCCGTCCGCCGACGTGGTGTACGTCGCGGCGGTGGACGACACCTCCGGTGTGGTGCTGGCGGTCCAGGACGGCCGGGTGCTGCGGGTGGAGCCCATCCCGTCGATGGTCCGCGACATCGCGGTCAGCCGCGACGGCAAGACCCTGTTCGCGATCAGCGACGACGACGCGTTCGGCGGGGTGATCGACCTCCTCGACGCGGCCACGCTGCAGATCACCGGAACCATCGAGATCGGCGACGCCGTCGGTCAGGTGTCGGTCAGCGCCGATGGCGAGCGCGTCTACGTCGTCAGCGGCAGCCATGTCACGGTGCTGTGTACCTCCACGCGGCGCATCGTCGACCGCATCGAGACCGGTACCGATCCGGTCACCGCGGTCGAGAGCCGCGACGGTTCGCTGCTGTTCGTCACCGACTATGACGGCAATGTGGCGTCCCGGGCGGTCACCAAGACCAGCAAGGGCAAGGCCGGCAAGGACGCGCTGGCGGAGATCTTCGACGCCGACGTCATCGACGTGCCGATGCACGAACTCGAGGCTGCCGCCGTCTGATCAGCCGGTGCAGTTCAGCGACACGGTGATGGTCTGCCGGGTCGGGGTGGGGGCGTCGTCGTCGATGGCGATCCGCATCCGCTCGATCTGGGTCGGGTTGCGGACATCGGTGACCACGCAACCGTCCAGCGGGCCCGTGCCCATCCGGTCGATCACCACGTTGTAGCCCTGCCCGCGCAGATCGCCGATCACGTCCGCGGCCGACTCGTCGGCCCCGGCCGTCGGCGCCGACAACAGCGCCGCGGACAGGCCGACGATCGTCGCCGCTGCCGCGCTCAGGATTCGCATCGTCCCGCCTTTCGTCCTACTACCAGTAGAGCACTCGGTCAGCCGGTCCGCGGCGCGTACATGATGACGCCCACGCCGAGCAGGCAGATCAGCGCGCCGGTGAGGTCCCACCGGTCGGGCCGGAAGCCGTCGAGCAGCATGCCCCAGGCCAAGGAACCGGCCACGAACACGCCACCGTAGGCGGCCAGGATGCGGCCGAAGTTCGCGTCGGGCTGCAGCGTGGCGACAAATCCGTAGGCGCCCAGCGCGATCGCGCCCAGCCCGGCCCACCACCAGCCGCGGTCCTCGCGCACGCCCTGCCACACCAACCAGGCCCCGCCGATCTCGAACAGCGCCGCGACCACAAACAACAAAACCGACTTGCCGACCGTCACCGGCGATAGCGTAGGGCACCGGCCGATCAACCGGCCCCTGACGCGAAGGGCTTAAGCAACGATGCAGAGCACCATCGAACCGTTCCCGTTGACCGTCGGCGGGATCCTGCGCTACGCGACCGGCGTGCACGGGGACCGCACGGTCACCACGGCGACGGGTCAAGGTGGCTACCGGCACACCACCTACCAGCAAGTGGGGCGCGAGGCCGCGCAGCTGGCCAACGCGCTGCGGTCGCTCGGCATCACCGGCGACCAGCGGGTCGGCACGTTCATGTGGAACAACGCCGAACACCTGGTGGCCTACATGGCGATCCCGTCGATGGGCGCGGTGCTGCACACCCTGAACATCCGGCTGTTCCCCGAGCAGATCGAGTTCGTCGCCTACGAGGCCGAGGACCAGGTGGTGATCGTCGACCTGTCGGTGGCCCCCGTGCTGGGGCGCGTGCTGCGGTCGCTGGAAACCGTGCACACCGTGATCGCGGTCGGGGAGGGCGACCTGGCGCCGCTGGCGGACGCCGGCAAGACGGTGCTGCGTTACCACGATCTGCTCGCCGAGAACCCCGACGACTTCGATTGGCCGGATGTCGATGAAAACTCGGCCGCCGCAATGTGTTACACCAGCGGCACCACCGGCCACCCCAAGGGTGTGGTGTACAGCCACCGGTCCAACTACCTGCATTCGATGGCCGTCTGCGGCGGCAACGCGATGGGGCTGAGCTTCTCCGACCGCGCGCTGCCGATCGTCCCGATGTTCCACGCCAACGCCTGGGGGATGCCGTACGCGGCGCTGATGGCCGGCGCGGACCTGGTGATGCCGGACCGGCACATGGACGCCGTGTCGATGGTCGACCTGATCGAGACGCAGCAGCCGACGGTGGCCGGTGCGGTCCCCACCATCTGGAACGACGTGATGAACTACCTGCTGGACAATCCCGGCCACGACATCTCGTCGCTGCGGTTGGTGGCCTGCGGTGGCTCGGCGGTCCCGGTGTCGTTGATGAAGACCTTCGAGGACAAGTTCGGGGTTCCCATCCGGCAGGCGTGGGGGATGACCGAGACCTCGCCGATAGCCACCGTGGCCTGGCCGCCGCCGGGCACGCCCGAGGACAAGCAGTGGGAACTGCGCGCCTCGCAGGGGCGGCCGCTGTGCGGGGTCGAGGCCCGCATCGTCGACGACGAGGGCAACCAGCTGCCCAACGACGACGAGTCGGTCGGTGAACTCGAGGTCCGCGGACCGTGGATCACCAGCTCGTACTACCGCGACACCGACCCGTCGAAGTTCGTCGCGGGCTGGCTGCGCACCGGCGACGTCGGACGCATCGACGCCCAGGGTTACGTCACCCTGACCGACCGGGCCAAGGACGTGATCAAGTCCGGCGGCGAGTGGATCTCCTCGGTGGAACTGGAGAACCAGTTGATCGCCCATCCGGCGGTGGTCGACGCCGCCGTGGTCGGGGTGCCCGACGACCGGTGGGAGGAGCGGCCGCTGGCGGCGGTGGTGCTGAAGCAGGGCGCCGCGGTCAGCGCCGAGGAGCTGCGGGACTTCCTGTCCGACAAGGTGGTCCGGTGGTGGCTGCCCGAGCGGTGGACGTTCATCGAAGAGATCCCGCGCACCAGCGTCGGCAAGTACGACAAGAAGACCATCCGGTCCCGCCACGCCGAGGGCGCCTACGAGGTCCAGAAGCTCAGCTGAGCTCTGCTGGCCGAAAGATGAGGAGGCGCCGCGTGGCGTTGAAGGTTGTGCAATGGGCCACCGGCGGCGTGGGCGTCGCCGCGATCCGGGCCATCCTGGAGCACCCCGAGCTCGAACTGGCCGGGTGCTGGGTGCACTCACCGGACAAGAACGGCAAGGACGTCGGCGACCTCATCGGCGCCGCACCGCTGGGGGTGACCGCGACCAACAGCGTCGAGGACATCCTGGCGCTGGAGGCCGACGCCGTCGTCTACGCGCCGCTGCTGCCCGACCCCGACGAGGTGGCCGCGCTGCTGCGCTCGGGCAAGAACGTGGTGACCCCGGTCGGCTGGGTCTATCCCGGCGAGCGTCAGGCCGCCCCGCTGCGCGAGGCCGCCCGCGCGGGCGGGGTCACGCTGCACGGCACCGGCATCGCCCCCGGCGGCATCAGCGAGAAGCTCCCGCTGGTGCTCTCGGCGCTGTCGACCGCCGTGACATACGTTCGGGCCGAAGAATTTTCGGACCTACGCACCTACGACGCCCCCGACGTGCTGCGGCACGTGATGGGATTCGGGGACACCCCGGACAAGGCGCTGAGCGGCCCCATGCAGAAACTGCTCGACGGCGGGTTCATCCAGGCGGTGAAGATGGTGGTCGACACCGTCGGGTTCGCCGCCGACCCCACAATCGGATCCCGCCAGGAGATCGCGGTGGCCACCGCCCCCATCGACTCGCCGCTGGGCGTCATCGAACCCGGGCAGGTGGCGGCCCGAAAGTTCCACTGGGAGGCCGTCGTCGGCGACGAGACGGTGGTGCGAATCACGGTCAACTGGCTGATGGGTGAGGAGAACCTGGATCCCGCCTGGACTTTCGGACCCGAGGGACAACGCTACGAGATCGAGGTGCAGGGCAACCCCGACTTCACCGTGAGCCTCAAGGGCTTCCAGGGCGAGGTCGGCGACCCCGAGGAGACCGGGATCGTCGCCACCGCGGCGCACTGCGTGAACTCCGTACCCGCGGTGTGTGCGGCCGCCCCGGGCATCGCGACCTATCTGGACCTGCCGCTGCTGTCCGGGAAAGCGGCCCCCCGACTGGCGGTCGACCGTGGCTGAGCGCCTCGCGTTGGTGCTCGGCGGCGGTGGGCTGGCCGGCATCGCCTGGGAAACCGGTGTGCTGCTGGGGATCTGCGATGCGGCCCCGGAGGTGGGCCGCGCCCTGCTGGACGCGGAGGTGGTGGTGGGGACCTCCGCCGGATCGGCGGTGGGCGCCCAGATCACCAGCCCGGCCGGCCTCGAGCAGCTCTTCGAACGCCAGCAGGCCGCCGACTCCGCCGAGATCGACCCGGGCGTGGCCATCGACGACATCGCCGAGCTGTTCCTGGCGGCCATGCTGACCCCGGGCGCCACCAAGGCCGAGAAGCTGCAGCAGATCGGCGCGGTGGCCGCGCAGACCGACACCGCCAGCGAGGCAGTGCGCCGCGAGGTCATCGCGCACCGGCTGCCCGAACACCGATGGCCCGAGCGGGACCTGCGGCTCACCGCGATCGACATCGCCAGCGGGGAACTCGTCGCCTTCGACCGCGGCTCCGGCGTCGAGCTGATCGACGCCGTCGCGGCCAGCTGCGCCGTGCCCGGTGCGTGGCCCCCGGTGACCATCGGCGCGCGCCGCTACATGGACGGCGGCGTTGCGAGCACTGTCAACATGGCCGTCGCCGCGGACTGCGCGACCGCCGTCGTCCTGGTGCCGGCCGGGGTGGACACCCCGTCGCCGTGGGGGCTGTCCACCGCCGACGAGATCGCCGAATTCGGCAGCGCGCTGGGAATTTTCGCCGACGCGGGCGCATTGACCGCCTTCGGCCGCAACCCGCTGGACCCGGCGTGCCGGATCCCGTCGGCGCAGGCCGGGCGCGCGCAGGGCCGCCGGGAGGCCGCCCGGATCGCGACGTTCCTAGCCGGCTGAGTCCGGGTCGGCCTCGGGGCGCGGCGCCACGGTGTCCAGGGCGGCGGCCGCCAGTGCCTGGCCGATGCCGATGACCTCGTCGGCGCGGTGGAAGTCCAGGCTGCGGCACACCGTGCGCGGCACCTCGATGTACAGGTCCGGCGGATAGGCGGCCAGGGTGTGCCGGGCCAGTGCGGACTGGGCGATGTCAATGGTGCGGTTCATCACCTCGAAGCCGCCGAGGCGCGGCACCGCCGGTTCGGCCGACTCGGGCAGGTCGGCGTCCTCGCTCGCCTCGGGGCCGTCGTCGTCGACCGTGCTGAACCGGCCCAGCACCGCCCGGCCCGTCGTCGTCTCCAACAACGACCGCGCGGCCTTGGACTCCAGCAGCGACGATGTGCTGCGCCACTTGCCTTTCAGCCACTCCGCAGTCGGTCGCTCGCGGGCCGTGCGTCGGGACTCCGGATCGTCACCGGACAGGCCGACCGCGATGGTCATGTCGGCGTTGACCGCGGCGATCGGCGCCATCGGGATCGGGTTGAGGATGCCGCCGTCGGCCAGCAGTCGCCCGTCGTGCACGTGCGGCGAGATGACGCCCGGGATGGCGATCGAGGCCCGGATGGCCTCGTCGACCGCTCCGTGCTGCAGCCACACCGACTTGCCGGCGATCAGGTCGGTGCACACGGCCGTGTACGGGATGGGCAGTTCCTCGATGGTGACGTCGCCGAGGATGTCGCGCACGGCGTCGAGGATCTTCCCGGCGCGCAGCACACCCGCGGCGCCCAGCGACGGGTCGAGCAGGCGGATCACGGTGCGCTGCGTCAAAGAGCTTGCCCACAACGTGTATTCGTCGAGCTTGCCGGCCGCGTGCAGGCCACCGACCAGCGCACCCATCGACGACCCGGCCACCCCGACAATGTCGTGTCCGCGCTCGAGCAGTTCGTGGATGACCCCGATGTGGGCGTAGCCGCGCGCCCCGCCACTGCCCAGCGCCAGCGCTACCCGCATGAGCTTGCTATCCGCACTGGCCGTCGGCCGCGGCGTTGACCGCCAGGATGACGCCGGCCTGCTGGGCCGGGGTCAGCTCGGACCAGGGGGTGTGGAAGTTGCCCGCATCCTTGAAGCCGGGCTCCTGCAGCACCTCCAGGTAGGGCTCGACCTGGGCCATCGGGTCGCCGCCCCGGGCATCGATCCACCGGGTGGCCGCCAGGCAGGCCTGGCCGTACTGGGATTCGGTCGCGACCGAGGGCACATCGACCCGGGTGGTGACCCCGGCGGGGGAGACCCCGACGGCGCCCGGGGGCACCGGCTCGGCCGGCGGTGCCGGCAGCTCGGAGGTCGACATCTCGGACAACGACGTCGACGGCGCCGGTTCGGTGGGGGTGCCCGATTCCTCCGAGGAACAGCCCGCACCCACCGTCGCCGTGATCGCCAGCACCGCGAGCCCGGCCGGGAGGTAATACCTGCGCATTGGACCAATGTAATGCGAGCCGGGCGCGAAGAATCATCGTGAGGTTAAGTCGTGCGCTCCCCGGCCGGGCCTGCCATGGTGGCTGTCATGACGAATCGGATGTGTTGTCGGTCCCGCTGACCGTTCCCTTTCCCGTTTCGTCCTGTTCAGGAGATCCTCCGTGTCCACCGCTGTGTTGCCCACCTATCCCCATGTCTCCGATTCGCCGCGGCTGCGGCTGCCCGATCTGCTGGCGGCCACCGACCGCGCCGCCGCCGACTTCCTCGACGGCCACTACGACCACCTGCTGCCGCCGGGCGGGGTCCCCGTCGACGACCGCTGGTTCACCCGGCTGCACTCCGACGACGACCTCGACGTGTGGTTGATCAGCTGGGCGCCCGGACATCCCACCGATTTGCACGACCACGGCAACTCGCTGGGCGCGCTGACCGTGCTGTCCGGCGCACTCAACGAATTCCGTTGGACCGGAGACCATCTGCGCCGTCGCCGGCTGTCCGCCGGGGATCAGGCCGCCTTCCCCCTGGGCTGGGTGCACGATGTGGTGTGGGCGCCCACCCCGGTCGGCGCCCAACCGCAGCAGCCGACGCTGAGCGTGCACGCCTACTCGCCGCGGCTGACCACCATGTCCTACTACGAGGTGACCGATCGGGGAACGTTGCACCGGCAGCGCACCGAACTCACCGATGCGCCGGAGGGCTAGCGTGAGCCGCATCGACGCCGTGCTCGAGGCGGCCCGGGCCCGGCTGCGCCGGCTGCCCGCCGCCCAGGTTCCCGCCGCGCTGGCCCGCGGCGCGGTCCTGGTCGACATCCGGCCCGCGGCCCAGCGTGCGGCCGAGGGCGAGGTGCCCGGCGCGCTGGTGATCGAGCGCAACGTGCTGGAGTGGCGGTGCGACCCGACCAGCGACGCGCGCATCCCGCAGGCCGTCGACGACGACGTCGAATGGGTGGTGCTGTGCTCGGAGGGCTACACCTCGAGCCTGGCTGCGGCGGCGCTGCAGGACCTGGGGTTGCACCGCGCCACCGACGTCATCGGCGGCTACCACGCGCTGACCGCCGTCCGATCAGCGCGCTCAGCCGCTCTCGTTGGCGTGCACCATCGGCCGTAGCCGCTCGGTCTTCTCCGGCGTCCAGCCGGGCGGCTGCAGCACCGCCGCCCAGCCGTTGACCGCGTCCTTGACGTACTTGTGGCCGTGACCGTCGGGGACGTCGACCGCCACCGCCATATCCGCGGACACCTGCAGGAACGTCACCACCGGGATCCACTGCATGCGCGGTGAGACGTCGTAGCCACGCGGCTCTTTGAGCCAATCCGGCTCGCGGAACAGCAGATCCGGCGTCCACCAGGCGATCGGGTCCGAGGCGTGCTGTAGGTAGACCACCCGTGGTTCGCCCCACGGCGCGTCGGGCCGGTTCAGGTTTTCGGGGCGCGCGACAAACCGCACGTTCTGGCCGTTCTCATAGGTGGGCAACCACATCGGGGAGCCCTCGTCGCGGTTGGCGGTCAGGTCGGTCCAGATGGTGTTGTTGAACGTCGGCCCGGAGAACAGCGCGCCGTCGGTGCGGGCGACCAGGTTGTTCAGGCTCAGGAACGGCGCCTCCCCACCGAAGGAGCCCAGGCTTTCGCCGAACACCACGACCTTGGGGCGATCGTTCTCGGGCAGTGCGCGCACCACCTCGTCGACGGCCTCGAACAGGACCTGCCCGGCCTGCCGCGCGTTCTCCTGGTCGACGAGGAAGGACAGCCAGCTCGGCAGGAAGGAGTACTGCATGGACACGATCGCGGTGTCGCCGTTGTACATGTACTCCAGCGCGGAGGCCTCGGCCTCGTTGATCCAGCCGGTGCCGGTGGTGGTGGCGACCGCGATGACCTCTCGCTCCAGGCCGCCGGCCCGGACCAGTTCCTCGGCGGCCATCTCGGCGGTCGCGCGGACGTTGTCGGCCGAGCCGAGTCCGGCGTAGGCGCGGATGGGCTCGGTGCCCGCTTCGCCGTTGAACTCGGTCAGGGCCTCGACGGTGGGGCCGCCGGAGACGAAGATGCGGCCCTGGTGCCCCAACGATTCCCAGGACACCAACGAGTCCGGGCCGCCGGAGCGCATCGGTGTGGTGGGCGGGGCGTTGTCCGGGGAGTCCTCGTCGTTGACCGCCGCGAAGGTGCTGTTGAGCCAGTCCATGGCCACCCGCGCCACCACGCCGTTGAGCAACGCGATGCTCAGCGCGACCACCAGGCCCACCGCGATGACCCCCGAAACCCGGGGCGGTGCAACGCGTTCGAGCTGCCGGATCAGGAACAGCACCAGCCGTCGCACCAGCTGGCCGATTTCGACCAGGATGAACAGCACGATGACCGCGAGCAGCGCGGCCTGCGGGTAGTTGTACCAGCGCAGGTGCGGCACGCCCATCAGATCGCGGACGTCGTCCTGCCAGTGCTGGAACAGGAACTGCATGCCGACCATGCCGGCCACGCCGACGATCAGCAGCGCCAGCCACGCCCAGCCGGGAGCCGTTGGGCTGGTGTCCTTTCCGCGCATATAGCGCACCAGCCACACCGCGAACACGCCGATGAGGTAGCCGGCCGCCCCGGCGCCGCCGCTGACGAGCCCCTGGAACAGCGGGCCGCGGGGCAGCAGCGACGGGGTCAGCGACAGGAACACGAACGCCAGCCCGACGGCGGTGCCGAAGAAGGTGTAATGCCGGGCCCACCACGGCCCGTTCGGCGGTGCTTCGGGGGGATCAGCCGTGGTTACGGCATTGTCCGGCTTGGAATCGGTTGCCTCCGCGTCGGTCACTCCCGCACTTTAGCGATGTTTGAAGTTCGCAGCCCGCTTCTCGCTGAATGCGGCCATGCCCTCGGTCTGATCCTCGGTGGCGAACGCGGAGTGGAAGATGCGGCGCTCGTAGAGCAGGCCCTCGGTCAGGGTGGTCTCGAACGAGCGGTTGACGGCCTCCTTGGCCATCCGCGCCGCCGACAGCGACATCTGGGAGATGGTGGCCGCCACCGACTTCGCCTCCGACAGCAGATCGGCCGCGGGCACGACGCGGGACACCAGCCCGGCGCGTTCGGCCTCCTCGGCATCCATGTTGCGGCCGGTCAGGATCAGGTCCATCGCCTTGGCCTTACCGATGGCGCGGGTCAGGCGCTGGCTGCCGCCCATGCCGGGCAGCACGCCGAGCTTGATCTCCGGCTGACCGAACTTGGCGCTGTCGGCGGCGATCAGGATGTCGCACATCATGGCCAGCTCGCAGCCGCCGCCGAGCGCGTAGCCCGCTACCGCGGCGATGGTGGGGGTGCGCACGCCGGCGAACTCGCCCCACTTGGCGAAGAAGTCGGAGCCGAACACGTCGGCGAAGCTCAGGTCGGCCATCTCCTTGATGTCCGCGCCCGCCGCGAAGGCCTTCTCGCTACCGGTGATGACAATCGCCCCGACACCCGCGTCGTTGTCCAATTCCTTTGCCGCCGCGGTGACTTCGTTCATCACCTGGCTGTTCAGCGCGTTGAGCGCCTTCGGGCGGTTGAGCGTGATCAGGGCGACGCGGTCCTCGCGCTCGACGATGATGGTCTCGTACTGGCTCATGTGTGCACTCCTTCTAGAAGGTCAGGTCGGGATCGGCTGGGGCGAAGTAGCTTTCGACGTCGTCGCCAGTGACCTCGGCCAGCGAGGCCGGCGACCACTTCGGGTTGCGGTCCTTGTCGACGAGCTGCGCGCGGATGCCCTCGACGAAGTCGTGCGAGCGCGCCGAGGCGCACGAGACGCGGTACTCCTGGACCAGCGCGTCGCGCAGGGTGTCCAGCTTCTTGGTGCGGCGCACGGATTCCAGGGTGACCGACAGCGCTACCGGGGAGCGGCCGGCGATGACGTCGGCCGCGGCGTTGGCCGGGCCGGCGTCGTGGCCGCGCAGGTTGGCGACGATGTCGGCGACGGTGTCGGCCGCGAAACACTCGTCGATCCACGACTGCTGGGCGAGGAGTTCACTGTCCGGCGGCGTCGTGGCGTGCTTGGCCAGCGCGGCGTCGACGTCCCCGGCGATGATGTCGGCGGTCAGTTCGGCGAGCTTCTCGTGCGGGACGAAGTGATCGGCGAAGCCGAGCGCGATCGCGTCGGCCCCGGAGAACGGGGACCCGGTCAGCGCCGCGTACAGGCCCAGCGCGCCGGGCGAGCGGGACAGCAGATAGGTGCCGCCGACATCGGGGATGAAGCCGATGCCCACCTCGGGCATGGCCATCTTGGTGGTGTCGGTGACCACGCGGACGTCGCCGTGCCCGGCGACACCCACGCCGCCGCCCATGACGATGCCGTCCATCAGGGCGATGTAGGGCTTGGGGTACTCGCCGATCAGCGCGTTCATCTGGTACTCGTCGAACCAGAACTTGCGGGCGGCGCTGCCGTCGGCGCGGGCGCTGTGATAGAGCGCCACCACGTCACCGCCGGCGCACAGGCCGCGCTCGCCGGCACCGTCGACCAGCACGGCGCGGATGGCGTCGTCGGAGGCCCACGCGGTGAGCTTCTCGTTGAGCACGTCGACCATGGTCTGGGTCAACGAGTTGATGGCCTTGGGTCGGTTCAGCGTCAGGATCCCGACGCCGTTCTCGACGCGGGTGAGGATCTCGTCGGTCACGCGGATTCGTCCTGTTCGTGGGGGATGAGCTATTTGGTTGGACATCCTAGTATCGCCGGGTGAACGCCGGGTGGCGCCCCCGCCCGGTTCCGGGGAGGATTGACTGCAGAAATCTTCGCGCTACCCGGAACCTGGCCGGGTATCTATTCGTTGGACCAGTGTTCGTGTCAGACTTCCAGGGACCTCACAGGAAAGGAACCGACGGTGCGGGAAACCAGCAATCCGGTATTTCGCTCGCTGCCCAAGCAGCAGGGCGGGTACGCGACATTCGGCTCTGGTGTGGCCGGCGCCGCTGCGGCAGCGCAGGTACAGCAGGGTTACGAGCCCCAACTAGATCAGCAGCGCGGTGTTTCGCGGCCGCTGACCATTGACGATGTCGTCACCAAGACCGGAATCACGCTTGCCGTGCTCTCCGTGGTGGGTGTCATCTCCTATTTCCTCGTCTCGGCCAACCTGGCCCTGGCGACGCCGTTCGCGCTGATCGGTGCGCTCGGCGGGCTGGGCCTGGTGCTGTTCGCGACCTTCGGTCGTAAGCAGGACAACCCGGCGATCGTGCTGAGCTACGCGGCCCTCGAGGGCCTGTTCCTCGGCGCCATCTCGTTCATCTTCGCCAACCTGATGTCCAGCGGCGGCGGCGCGATGATCCTGCAGGCCGTCATCGGCACCCTGGGTGTCTTCTTCGGCATGCTGGTCGTCTACAAGACCGGTGCCATCCGGGTCACGCCGAAGTTCACCCGGATGATCGTCGCCGGCATGATCGGCGTGCTGGTCCTGATGCTGGCCAACTTCGGGGCCGCGATCTTCGGCCTCAACGGCGGTGCCGGCCTTGGCCTGCGCGACGGCGGCATGCTGGCCATCGGCTTCTCGCTGCTGTGCATCGGGCTGGCGGCGTTCAGCTTCCTCATCGACTTCGATGCGGCCGACCAGATGATCCGCGCCGGTGCTCCGGAGAAGGCGGGCTGGGGCATCGCCCTCGGTCTGACCGTCACCCTGGTGTGGCTGTACATCGAGATCCTGCGGTTGCTCAGCTACTTCCAGAGCGACTAGCTACTTCAACGAAAAACGGCCCGGCGTCCGCGCCGGGCCGTTTTTCGTGTGCGGGATGCACCGGGAAATCAGGAGAGGCGCTCCAGCACCATCGCCATGCCCTGGCCGCCGCCGACGCACATCGACTCGATGCCCAGCGACTTGTCCTGGGTGGTCAGGTTGTTCAGCAGGGTCGCGGTGATCCGCGCGCCGGTCATCCCGAACGGGTGGCCCAACGCGATGGCGCCACCGGAGATGTTGAGCTTGTCCTCGTCCATGCCGAGTTCGCGCGCCGAGCCGAGCACCTGGACGGCGAAGGCCTCGTTGATCTCGTAGAGGTCGATGTCGCTGATCGTCATCTTCGCGCCGGCCAGCGCCTTCTTCACGGCCTCGATGGGGCCGAGGCCCATGATCTCCGGCGACAACCCGGACACACCCGTGGACACGACGCGGGCCAGCGGGGTCAGGCCCAGTTCCTTGGCCTTGGTGTCGCTCATGATGACCACGGCCGCGGCACCGTCGTTGAGCGGGCAGGCGTTGCCCGCGGTGATCGTCCCATTGGGCCGGAAGACGGGCTTGAGCTGCGAGACAGCCTCGTAGGTGGTGCCGGCGCGGGGGCCGTCGTCGGTCGAGACCACGGTGCCGTCGGGAAGTGTCACCGGGGAGATCTCGCGCGCGAAGAACCCGCTCTTGATGGCCTCCTCGGCGCGGTTCTGGCTGCGCACACCCCAGCGGTCCTGATCCTCGCGGCTGATGCCGGTGTGCAGCGCGACGTTCTCGGCGGTCTGGCCCATGGCGATGTAGACGTCCGGGATGTTGCCGTCGTCGCGGGGGTCGTGCCACTCGTCGGCGCCCTCGGCCTGCTTGGCGGTGCGGGCCTGCGCCTCGTCGAACAGGGGGTTCTTCGAGTTCGGCGCCCCGTCGGCGGAACCGACCCCGAACCGCGACACCGTCTCCACGCCCGCGGAGATGAACACGTCGCCCTCGCCGGCCTTGATCGCGTGGAACGCCATCCGGGTGGTCTGCAGCGACGACGAGCAGTACCGGTTGACCGTGGTGCCGGGCATGAAGTCGTAACCGAGTTCGACGGCGACCGCCCGCGCGATGTTGTAGCCCGCCTCGCCCGCGGGCTGCGCACAGCCCATCATCAGATCGTCGACGTCGCGCGGATCCAACGAGGGCACCTTGTCCAGCGCCGCGCGGACCATCTGGGCGGCCAGGTCGTCAGGACGCATGGTGGCCAGCGATCCCTTGACGGCGCGACCGATCGGGGAGCGGGCGGTGGCGACGATGACAGCTTCGGGCATGACGTACTCCTAACACAGACGGGTTAGGTGCAAACGCTAACGCGCAGTGACGACCAGCGGCGCGGGCACCCCGGTGGTGCGGCGCGGCCAGCGGCGGGCCAGCAGCCGCAGTCGCGCGCCCAGCGAGCGGTTCTCGGCGCCCTCGGATTCCCACGGCAGCGCACCGGAATGCTCGCCGAGTGCGTAACACAGCGCCGGCAGCAGCTGCTGGGCCGCGAGCTCGTAGCCGGCCGCCGACGGGTGATAGCGGTCGTCGGAGAACAGCGACTCCGGGTCCTTGAGGAACTCGGGCGACAACAGGTCGGCGAACGGCACCGGCACGCCCCCGGCCGCGCGCACCGCGGAGGCCTGCGCCCGCGCCAGCCACAGGCCGAGGCGGCGGGTCACCCAGCGCAGCGGCTGCGGAATCGCGGTGATGATGCCGAAGTCCGGGCAGGTGCCCACGATGACGACGGCACCGCTGGCGCACAGCCGTTTGACCGCGTCGCCGAGCCGCCGCGCCGACGCGCCGATGCCGTTGAGCGCGGTGATGTCGTTGGCGCCGATCATGATGACGGCCGCATCGGGCGGCGGGCCCGCCACGAACATCGCATCGACCTGACCGGACAGCCCCTTCGACGTGGCGCCCACAATCGCCTTGGTGTCGAGCCGGATTCGCTTACCCGACCGCTCGGCCAGCCCGCGGGCCAGCAGCACCCCGGGGACTTCCTCGGCGTCGTGGCAGCCGTAGCCGGTGGCTGTCGAGTCGCCGAAGACCATCAAATGCAGATCGAAGGGGACGTCGTGCTCCCAGCGCTCGACCGGTCCGCCGCCGGGCGCATAGACGCCGTCGGCCCGCGGCGGGATGTCCCACGACTTGGGGATGACCTGACGCGCCTGATCGGCCTGGCCGGTGAGCAGATTGCGCGCGCTCACCACGCCCACGCCCGTGGAAGCCAGAGCGCCCACTGCCGCCAATGCCAGCGTCGACCGACGCGATCCGCGTATGCCCACGGTGCCGAGCTTACTGGTGACGCTGAGGCTTCCCGGGATTGCTGGTGGCGTGCGTCGGAGCCCGCGGTCACGGCCGGATATCGGATGCGGTATCAATTCGACATCGTTGATTGTTAAAACTCTAAGAGATGACAAGCTAAGTTATCCGGACTGGCTGAACGCCAGCGAAACCCCGGGTAGACAGGCCACTACAACGACGTAGGGGAGTGTTGAAATGACGGCACCCAGCAAGGTTCACGGCCCATCCCGCGCGCATATCGGTGCTGGTAGCACCAGGCGTCCACGGAAATTTCCGGTCAGCGACGGCGCGCCCGTAGAGATCGTCGAAACCCAGACCAGCCTGCGAGCGCACCTCGCCTCATTGGCCTGCCGGGTTACGCTGCGGCCGGTGCTGGCAATCGGCAGCTACGTCCCGCACTTGCCGTGGCCGTTCGGCATCGTCGACCAGTTGGCGCGCACGCTGACGCCCAAGCCCGGCACGGTGCGCGCCACCGTCGAATTGCCGAACGCCGACGCCCTGCTGGTCCGCGCCCCGGGCGTGCTGCCGGCCGACGGCAAGCGGCGGGTCATCCTGTACATGCACGGCGGCGCGTTCCTGACGTGCGGGGTGCACTCGCACGGGCCCATCGGCATCTCCCTGTCGCAGTACGCGGACTCCCCGGTGCTGATGGTCAACTACCGCCTGATCCCCAAGCATTCGGTGGGCTCCGCGGTGGACGACTGCCGCGACGCCTACCAGTGGCTGCGGCTGCGCGGCTACTCCCCGGAGCAGATCGTGCTGGCCGGTGATTCGGCCGGTGGCTACCTGGCGATGACGCTGGCGCAGCGCCTGCAGGACGAGGGCGAGAAGCCCGCGGCCCTGGTCGCGATCTCGCCGCTGCTGCAACTGGCCAAGGAACCCAAGCAGGCCCACCCCAACATGCGGACCGACGCGATGTTCCCGCCGCGGGCGTTCGACGCGTTGGTCAGCCTGGTGGCCAAGGCCGCGGCCAAGCGCGTCGTCGACGGCGAGCCCGAACAGATCTACGAGCCGCTGGACCACATCGAGCCGGGACTGCCGCGGACCCTCATCCACGTGTCCGGCTCCGAGGTGCTGCTGCATGACGCCCGGCTGGCGGCGCGCCGGCTGGCGGCCGCGGGCGTACCGACCGAGGTCAGGGTGTGGCGCGGCCAGATCCACGACTTCCAACTCGGGGCGCCGCTGATCCCCGAGGCGACGCGGTCCCTGCGGCAGATCGGCGCCTACATCCGCGAGGCGACGGGCTAGCACCGGCAATTACCCGGGCTCTGCTGCCGTCGGAAACCGACTGGGCCAAGATAGAGGCATGCGGATCGCCCGGCACATCAGTGAACTCATCGGCAACACCCCACTGGTTCGGCTCAACTCGGTGGTCCCCGAGGGCGCCGGCACCGTCGTCGCCAAGATCGAGTACCTCAACCCCGGCGGCAGTTCCAAGGACCGCATCGCCATCAAGATGATCGATGCCGCCGAGGCCAGCGGTGCGCTCAAGCCCGGTGGCACCATCGTCGAGCCGACGTCCGGCAACACCGGCGTGGGCCTGGCGCTGGTGGCCCAGCAGCGCGGCTACAAGTGCATCTTCGTGTGCCCCGACAAGGTCAGCGAGGACAAGCAGGACGTCCTGCGCGCGTACGGCGCGGAGGTGGTGGTCTGTCCGACGGCGGTGCCGCCCGAGCATCCCGACAGCTACTACAGCGTCTCCGACCGGCTGGTCGAGGAGATCGACGGCGCCTGGAAGCCCGATCAGTACTCGAACCAGATGGGTCCGGAAAGCCATTACGAGACGACGGGTCCGGAGATCTGGGCGGACACCGACGGCAAGCTCACGCACTTCGTCGCCGGCGTCGGCACCGGTGGCACCATCACCGGCGCGGGCCGCTACCTCAAGGAGGTCTCCCAGGGTCGCGAGGGCGGACCGGTCAAGGTCGTCGGCGCCGACCCGGAGGGTTCGGTGTACTCCGGCGGCACCGGGCGGCCCTACCTGGTCGAGGGCGTCGGCGAGGACTTCTGGCCGCAGGCCTATGACCCCAAGGTGCCCGACGAGATCATCGCGGTCTCCGACGCCGACTCCTTCGAGATGACGCGGCGGCTGGCCCGCGAGGAGGCGCTGCTGGTCGGCGGTTCCTGCGGGATGGCCGTCGTCGCCGCCATCGAGGCGGCCGTGAAGGCCGGCCCCGACTCGTTGGTGGTGGTGCTGCTGCCCGACGGCGGACGCGGCTACCTGTCGAAGATCTTCAACGACGAGTGGATGTCGTCCTACGGCTTCCTGCGCAGCCGGTTGGACGGTTCGACGAACGAGCCGACCGTGGGCGACGTGCTGCGCGGCAAGTCCGGCCTGCTGCCGGCGCTGGTGCACACCCACCCGTCGGAAACCGTGCGCGACGCCATCGGCATCCTGCGCGAGTACGGCGTCTCGCAGATGCCCGTCGTCGGCGCCGAACCACCGGTGATGGCCGGCGAGGTGGCCGGCAGCGTGTCCGAGCGCGAACTGCTCTCGGCGGTGTTCGAGGGCCGGGCGCACCTGGCGGACGCGGTCGCCAAGCACATGAGCCCGGCGCTGCCGCTGGTCGGCGCCGGCGAGTTGGCCGTCGAAGCGGCCAAGGCCCTGCGCGACTGGGATGCGGTGATGGTGGTCGAGGACGGCAAGCCCGCCGGCGTGCTGACCCGCAGCGACCTGCTGGGCTTCCTGTCCGACGAGAACGTGCGGCGCTAGCGAACTGACCTGATTGCCCCGGTGTCGGGGCTGTAATCCGGTAGCGTTAGGCCGTTTTGGCAGCAAATTTCATACTGGAAGGCGCTTCATGACTGAAAACCCGCCACCTCCGCCCGGCGGATACCCGCCGCCCCCGCCCGAGGGCAACTACCCGCCCCCGCCGCCGGGTGGCTACCCGCCGCCCCCGCCGTCGGCCGGTGGCTTCCCGCCCCCGCCGCCCCCCGGCGGCTACCCGGCGCCGCCCCAGTTCGGCAGCTACCCGCCGCCGCCCGGCTTCGGCCGGCGTCCGTTCAACGTGGGCGACGCGGTGTCGTGGGCGTTCAACAAGTTCTCCCGGAACGCCGTGGCGCTGATCGTCGTGACGGTGATTGCGCTGGCCATCGTCAGCCTGGTGTCGATGATCTTCCAGGCCCTGTCGATGGTGGCCTCCCCGGACTCGATGGAGTACGAGTCCTACGAGGCCGGTTTCAGCTTCTCCTCGACGGGCGACCTCAGCGCCACCGGCATCGTGGTGATGCTGATCGGCTACCTGGTGCTGCTCGTGGTCGGGGCGGCCGTCACCTCGGCCTACCTGGTGGGCGCCTTCGACATCGCCAACGGACAACCGGTGACCATCGGTTCGTTCTTCCGGCCGCAGCGCATCGGCGCCTTCGCGGTCCTGAGCCTGCTGGTGGGCATCGCGACCGGCGTCACGGTGTTCCTGTGCACCATCCTGCTGGGCATGGTGTCGCCGGTCCTGGGCATCCTCGGCATCGTCCCGGGCCTGCTGGTCTCCATCCTGTTGCTGTTCTCCACCATGGCGCTGCTGGACCGCAACCTGCGCCCGGTGGACGCCATGAAGTTCAGCTTCGATCTGGTGAAGAACAACTTCGGCCCGGTGCTGCTGGTGTGGCTGGTCACCATCCTGATGGCGATCGTCGGCACGCTGCTGTGCTTCGTCGGCCTGCTGGTCGCGGTGCCGGTCATCGTGCTGCTGGAGATCTACACGTATCGCACGCTCAGCGGCGGAGAGGTGGCCCCCGCGCTGCCCTGACGGCCCGTCGGCCTGGCTGCGTCGCCCGACTAGATTGGTAGCCATGAGCGAGCAACGCAGTCGGGCCGACGCACACTCCTGGCAGGGGCTGGCCACCCGCGCCATTCACGCCGGATACCGGCCGGACCCGGCGACCGGGGCGGTCAACGCCCCCATCTACGCCAGTTCGACGTTCGCCCAGGACGGCGTCGGGAACCTGCGCGGCGGGTTCGAGTACGCCCGCACCGGTAACCCGACCCGCGCCGCCCTCGAGGCGTCGCTGGCCGCGGTGGAGGGCGGCACGTTCGGCCGCGCCTTCGCCTCCGGGATGGCGGCCACCGACTGCGTGCTGCGCGCGGTGCTGCGCCCCGGCGATCACCTCGTCATCCCCGACGACGCCTACGGCGGCACGTTCCGCCTGATCGACAAGGTGTTCGCGCACTGGGGGATCACCCACACCCCGGTGTCGGTGTCGGACCCCGACGCGGTGCGCGCCGCGCTGACCCCGCAGACCAAGCTGATCTGGATCGAGACGCCCACCAACCCGCTGCTGTCGATCGCCGACATCGAGGCGCTGTCCGCAATCGGCGCCGAGGCCGGCGCAAAGGTTCTGGTGGACAACACCTTTGCCTCACCCGCGCTGCAGCAGCCGCTGTCGCTGGGCGCGCATATCGTGTTGCACTCGACCACCAAGTACATCGGCGGGCACTCCGACGTCGTCGGCGGCGCGTTGGTGACCGACGACGAGGAACTCGACACGGCCTTCGCCTTCCTGCAGAACGGCGCCGGTGCGGTGCCGGGCCCGTTCGACGCCTACCTCACCATGCGGGGGCTCAAGACGTTGGTGCTGCGGATGCAGCGGCACTCCGAGAATGCCGCGGCGGTGGCCGAGTTCCTCGCCGAGCATGCCGCCGTCGAAAAGGTGTACTACCCCGGGCTGTCCGATCACCCCGGCCACGACGTCGCCGCGCGGCAGATGTCGGGCTTCGGCGGCATGATCTCGGTGCGGATGCGCGGCGGCCTCGAGGCCGCCCGCCAATTGTGCGCCCGCACCGAGATCTTCATCCTCGCCGAGTCGCTGGGCGGGGTGGAGTCGCTGATCGAGCATCCGGGCGCCATGACGCACGCCTCGACGGCGGGGTCGCAGCTCGAGGTGCCCGAGGACCTGGTGCGGCTGTCGGTCGGCATCGAGGACATCGGCGACCTGATCGGCGATCTGCAGCAGGCCCTGGAGGGCTGACGAGCCTCAGCGCAGCGCCGCGCACACCATCGCGGCGGTGACGGCGAGATTCACCTCGGCGAGCTCACTGTCGGCGGCAACCCAACTGCCGCTGGCGATTTCGCCGGCCCGGTGCTGCACCCACCGTCGGCCCCGGGGGTCGAAGGAGAACAGCTCGTCGAGGCCGTCGACGGTGTGCAGCAGGGTGATCAGCGCCGCCGTCGGCGGGGTGGGCACGATGTCCTGCACCAGGGTGCCCAGGATCCGGGAGCGCACCTGCAGCGCGCGGTTGCGATCCGTCAGCACCCACACGTAATCGCGATGAGAGCCCTTACGAAAGCCCTTGCGAAATCCCCTACGAAAACCCTTGGTGTACAACGGTGTTCGCCGCAGCTGGCCGGTGAATTCCAACTGGGTCAGCAGTCGGTCCTCGACCCGGCGCCGCAGCGCCGCGACTGCGGCCTTCGGGGTGACGGGTTTGCGGGCCAGCCGCCGCCGGGCCCAGCCCGCAGTGGGATTGCCGTCGTCGGGACCCGCCGGTGCGATCAACCGTCCCTCCGGCACCGGCTCACCCGGGCCGGCCGGACGCAGCCGAGAGTCGTAGGCCAGGTCGAGCAGCACCGCCGCGGCGAGCAGCCGTCGACGGCGGGAGGGGGCGAGAGCCGGCTTGGCCGCCGCGTTGTCCAGCAGCAGCAGGAGCAGCTCCTCGGCGATGGCGGCCATGCGGCGAGGGTAATTCGGCGGGCGCGTGCGCGCCCGGTCTGCGGCTAGCCCCGGTAGGGCTCGGCGCTGACCAGGGTGACCTTGACGGTGTTGCCGTTGGGCACGGTGTAGGTGCGGGTCTCGCCGACCTTCGCCTCGAGCAGCGCGCCGCCGAGCGGGGAGCTGGGGGAGTACACCTCGAGCTCGCCGTCGTTGACGCCCTGCTCGCGGGTGCCGATCAGGAAAGTCTCGGTGTCCGACTCGTCGCCGTCGTAGTAGACCTTGACCACGGAGCCGGGCAGCGCGACACCGGACTGCGTGGGCGCCTCGCCGACCTTGGCGTTGCTCAGCAGGTCCTGCAGCTGCCGGATGCGGGCCTCCTGCTGGCCCTGCTCCTCGCGGGCGGCGTGGTAGCCGCCGTTCTCGCGCAGGTCACCCTCTTCGCGGCGGTCGTTGATCTCGGCGGCGATGACCGGACGGTTGGCGATCAGCTGGTCCAGCTCGGCCTTCAACCGGTCGTAAGAGTCCTCCGTCAGCCAGGTGACGTCAGTATCAGTCATGTCCTCGCGCTCCTCGAGTTGTTGGTCCGCGCTGTCCGCGTTGGCGATCTGCCTGTCGTCGTCGCTGCCGGGGCATGCGGGGCTTCCGCGTGTATTGCCGTCTCAGAGCCGCGATGGACGCGCTAAAGAAGCAATACACGGTCCCAGCAGGAACCGTGTATGTGTGAAGCATACCACTGTGGCGTCGATCAGGCTTTACGGTTGCGACGCCCGCGGTTGGCCGGCAGGTCACCGAAATGCCGGTACCGCGCGGTGCTCACCACGGTGCCCGAAGATAGTCGGGAATGTCGATTCCGCAACCGTAGGCGTCACCCACCACGGGCGGCCGTGTGGTCTTCACCAGCGCCCTGACCTGCACTGTTTTCTCAGTCGAGGGCGCGACGAGCAGCTCGCGACGGCCGGTCTCGCTACCGTCGAGCGAACGGCCCCGCACGATGCACACCACCGGTTGTGACGGATCCTCGCGGGTGACGCTGAGGGTCACCTCGACGGTCCGATCGTCGATCAGTTCGAAGCTGGCAAGTTCGCCCTTGACGTCGCTGGTGCCCAGCCGCTGGTAGCCCGCCCACGCGATGAACAGACCCAGGGCGACGACCAACACCGCCAGCAACGCGAGCACCGTGCGGCTCGGGGCGCGCCGCGGCTTGCCGTACCGGGATTCCGGACGGGCGGCGACGACGGTGGGCTCGGAAGGGTTCGCCATAGGTGTGGGGTACGTCTCTGCTGGGGGGATCGGGTGTGGGTGACCGATGGCCGGAATGGGATCATGGCCACCGACACTTGAGAGTAATGCGTGCCCGGAGCGGGCCGCGAATGCGACGAGGACGAGCGAAGGCGCACGGTGACCGAACTGCGGCTGATGGCGGTGCACGCCCATCCGGACGATGAGTCCAGCAAGGGTGCTGCCACGACCGCGCGCTACGCCGCCGAGGGCCACCGGGTGATGGTGGTGTCGCTGACCGGGGGCGAGCGGGGCGACATCCTGAACCCGGCGATGGATCTGCCGGACGTGCACGGACGCATCGCCGAGGTGCGGCGCGACGAGATGGCCAAGGCCGCCGAGATCCTCGGGGTCGAGCACACCTGGCTGGGATACGTAGACTCGGGACTGCCGGAAGGCGATCCGCTGCCCCCGCTGCCGGAAGGGTGTTTTGCGTTGGTGCCGCTCGAGGAAGCGACCGAGCGACTGGTCAGGGTGATCAGGGAGTTCCGGCCGCACGTGATGACCACCTACGACGAGAACGGCGGCTACCCGCACCCGGACCACATCCGCTGCCACCAGGTGTCGGTCGCGGCCTACGAGGCGGCCGGCGACCACCGCCGGTATCCGGACGCCGGCGAGCCCTGGGACGTGGCCAAGCTGTACTACAACCACGGGTTCCTGCGGCAGCGGATGCAACTGCTGCAGGACGAGTTCGCCAACCACGGCCGCGTCGGCCCCTTCGAGAAGTGGCTGAAGCACTGGGACCCGGACAACGACGTGTTCGCCAACCGGGTCACCACCCGGGTCGAATGCGCGGAGTACTTCGAGCAGCGTGACGACGCCCTGCGCGCGCACGCCACCCAGATCGACCCGGTGGGCGACTTCTTCACCGCCCCCATCGAATGGCAACAGCGGCTGTGGCCCACCGAGGAGTTCGAATTGGCGCGTTCGCGGGTCCCGGTGACCCTGCCGGAGACCGATCTGTTCGTGGGGATCGAACCGGAGACCAAATCATGACGACCGTGCTGCTCGCCGGGATGACACTGCTGGCCCAGGAGGGTCCGCGCAACACCGGCCCGGATTTCGGCAAGGCCAGTCCGTTCGGGCTGTTGATCGTGGTGCTGCTGCTGATCGGCACGTTCGGTCTGGTGTGGTCGATGAACCGGCACCTCAAGAAGTTGCCGGAGTCGTTCGACCCAGAGCATCCCGAACCCGACCAGGCCGTCGACGAGGGGACCGCCGCGATCGCCCTCGACCACCCCACCGGTGACGGCACGGACGCCGAGTCCCGGGAGTCCGGTGGTCAACCGCCTGGCTGACGCCACCAGTCCGTACCTTCGCCAGCACGCCGACAACCCGGTGCACTGGTGGGAGTGGACGCCGGAGGCTCTGGCCGAGGCCGCGCGCCGCGACGTGCCGATCCTGCTGTCGATCGGGTATGCCGCCTGTCATTGGTGCCACGTGATGGCCCACGAGTCGTTCGAGGACGACGCGGTGGCCGCGGCGATGAACGCCGGCTTCGTGTGCATCAAGGTCGACCGCGAGGAACGTCCGGACCTCGACGCGGTCTACATGAACGCCACGGTGGCGTTGACCGGTCAGGGCGGTTGGCCCATGACCTGCTTCCTCACCCCGGACGGCCGGCCCTTCTTCGCCGGCACCTACTACCCGAAAGAGCAGTTTCTGCAGTTGCTTTCGGCGGTCGAGGACACTTGGCGCTCGCGACGCGACGAGGTCGAGCAGGCCTCCGACCAGATCTCCGGCGAGTTGCGCAAGCTGGCGCGCGGGTTGCCCGACGGCGGACCGCCGGTGTCGGCGCAACTGTGCGATGCCGCGGTGGCCGCGGTGCTCGCCGACGAGGACACCGCGCGCGGCGGCTTCGGCGGGGCGCCCAAGTTCCCGCCGGCGGCGTTGATGGAGGCGCTGCTGCGCCACCACGAGCGCACCGGTTCGACGCAGGCGCTCGACGCGGTGCAGCGTGCGGGGGCGGCCATGGCCCGCGGCGGGATCCACGATCAGCTGGCCGGCGGGTTTGCCCGCTACAGCGTCGACAACGCCTGGGTGGTACCGCATTTCGAGAAGATGCTGTACGACAACGCGCTGCTGTTGCGCGCCTACGGGCACTGGGCCCGCCGCACCGCGGACCCGTTGGCGCGGCGCGTCGCCGGGCAGATCGCGGACTTCCTGCTGCGCGACCTGTCGGCCGACGGCATGTTTCTGTCCTCGCTGGACGCCGACGCCGACGGCAGCGAGGGCTCGACCTACGTGTGGACCCCTGAGCAGCTGATCGCCGTCCTCGGCCCCGACGACGCGCGTTGGGCCGCAGCGGTTTTCTCCGTCACCCCGGCCGGCACCTTCGAGGGTGGAGCCTCGGTGCTGCAGCTGCTGTCCGACCCCGAGGACACCGGGCG
>JAEWRC010000165.1 GCA_023460175.1 Actinomycetes bacterium | reverse complement strand
CACCTCTCCGGGGTGGGGGGGGGCTACCGGGGGGGGCCGGGGGGGGGGGCCGCCGGGGCCCGGCGCCGGCGACGGATCGCGGTACGGATACCGCGAATCGCCCAGGTTTCCGGTGATCGCGTCGGGCACGGTCAGCGCCGGCGCTCCACCCTGGCCGGTGCGGGGATAGGGCACCGGCAGCGCCGGGGTGCCCGGCTGGCCGACTTGCGGGTCGGTGCGTTCCGTCGGCAGCAAGGTACTCGGGTCCAGTCCAAGATCGGAGAAGGCCGCCTCGACGAACGGCTGGATGAACTGCCCGGGCAACAAGTTGGCCAGGTATGCCTTGAAGAACGGCCCCGATGCGAGGGTCTCCCCGAGCGCCAGCAGGTAGTCGTTGAGTCCCCTGATCGACTGCTGCACTTCGTCCTTGCGATTCTCCACGATGGCCAGCGCTCCGTTCAGCTTCTCCAGAGACGGTTTCAGCACGTCTTGGTTGTCGTCGATGAAGCCGTTGATCTGTCTGCTCACCGCAGAAATGCTGGCCGCGATGCGTTCCAGGGCAGCATCTTGCGTCGCCAGCTCAGTGAGCAGCGAGTTGGTGTCGGCGACCAACCGGACAATGTCGTCGCGGCGCTCGGCCAGCACCGCGGTGACCCGGCTGGCATTCGTCAGCAGAGATCGCAACTGGGCGTCGCGGTCGTTGAACATTCGGGAGAACCGCGCCACCCCCTCCACTGCCACTTTCAGCTCCGGCGACGTGTCTTCGAAAGTGCGTGCCATGGTCTCCAGCGACTCGGAGAGCTGGTTGGTGTCGAGCCCGCTGATGGTGGCACTCAGATCGCCCAATGCGTCGGGCAGTTGGTATGCCGGCGTGGTCCGCCGCAACGGAATCGGCTCGGCGAGTCGATCGGTGCCACGCGGCGATACCTCCAACACCTTGTTGCCGAGCAGGGCTTTGGTTTTGATCGCCGCCTCGCTGCGGTCGCCCAACCACACGTCGCGACCCACCTTGAAGGTGACCAGAACACGGTCACCATCGAGTGCGACGCCGACCACCTTGCCCACTTCCAGACCCGACACCTGTACGTCGGCACCCTCGGTCAGGCCGCCGGCTTCGGCGAAGTAGGCCGAGTATGCGGGCGGCGCGGTGAGAAACGGCAGTTGGTCGTAGTTGAGTGCGGCCAGCGCGATCGCCGCGGTCGAGGTCAACCCGATTGCGCCGACCACCAGCCGGTTACGGTCCTGGAACGGTTTCATCGGGGCGTGCACCGTCCCGAATCTTGACCGGCGAGCTTGACGTAGACCGGCTGCCCACCCTTCCCGTTGAGTTTCAACACGAGATCACACAGATAGAAGCTGAAGAAATCCCCGTACATGCCCTGCCTTCCCAGCACGCGATAGGTTTCCGGCAGCGTCGCCAACAGGTTGTCCACGTAATCGTGGTCGGCGACCACGATGCCCGCGGCGCGGTCGGTCTCGCGCAGGACTTTGGTCGCCGGCGGTCGGGCCTGATGCAACAGGTCGGCGATTGACGCCGACGAGGCGTCGGCCTGCACCACCCAGTTGCCGATCTCGGCTTTACGCTCCGCCAAGCCGTGCACCAACTCGGTGAGGGAGCCGACCGCCTCGCCGAATTGATCACGCTGACTGCCAAAGGAATCCAGCACGGTGTTGAGGTTGCTGATCACCGCACCGATGAGTTCATCACGGTCGGCAAGGGTGTGGGTCAGCGTGGCGGTCCGGGCGAGCACCGAGTTCACGGTCGCGCCCTCTCCCTGGAAGGCCCGGATCAGTTGGCTGGACAGCGCGTTGACCTGATCGGGATCCAGCGCCCGGAACAATGGCCGGAATCCACCGATCAGCGCATCCAGGTCCAGGGCGGGTGCGCTTCGGTCCAGGCCGATGGTGCTGCCCGGAAGCAGTCTGGCGCTGCCGCCCGGGCCCTCTTCCAGTGCAAGGTAACGGCCCCCGATCAGGTCGTCGAAGCGGATCGCAACCCGACTACCTTCGGTCAGCACCACGGAGTTCTCGGCATTGAACGACACCGTGACAGTGCCGTCGCCGCCCAACGCGATCCGCTGTACCTTGCCGACCTCGACGCCGGCGATCCGGACGAAGTTTCCGCTCTTGAGACCCGTCACATTGGTGAAGAGCGCGTGGTAGGTGACAGTGTGTTCAAACCGGAACTGGGCGAAGATTGTCAACAGCGCGAACATGCCCAGCAACGCGACGACCACGAACACCGACAGCCGCCAGGCTATTCCGAAGTCATTTTCTCTCACGGGTTTCCACCACCTTCCGGGTTGAACGGCGCACCCGGGGCCGGTTCACCGGGATGCGGGAGCGGCCCGGGCGCGGGGCCGCCGTGGTTGCGAATACTGGGGGGCTCGGGGATGCCGCGGGTCACGGGGAAGTAATTGGCCCAGCCTGGGAATCCGATACCGGGATTCGGTCGATTGTCCAAGCCGGCGCCCCAACCGGTGTTGGTCACCAGCGCACGCACCGGGAAGTTCTCGGCCACATCGGGCAGCGAGCCGCAGCCCGGCTTGCCGCCGGGACCGCCCTTGGCGCGAACGATGGGCAGATTCTGCGGGTAACGATATGGATCGTCACCCAGCAGCACCGCTGCGTCAACCACCAGTGATTTGCCGTTGGCACCGCCGGCCACGTCGTAATATCCGTTGTCCAGCAGGGTTTTTCCGCCGACCAACAGACAGGTCAAAGTCGGACTGTAGGTGTTGAGCAGCCGCGCGGTCGGCGCAAGATCGTTGACCGCCCGGACCACCGTTTCGCGAGTGGGTTCCAGTAGATCGATACCGCTCCGGGACAGCCCGATGAGATTGAGCAACAAGGTGTCCAACGCTGCTGCATGATTGACGGTCGTCACGCTCGTCACGCTGACCGCACTCAAAATATCGAGGATATCTTGGCCGGCCGCGCCGTAGGTGTCGCTGAATCCTCTGAGCGACTCCCAATTTCGTTGTAGCTGCATACTGCGTGCATTCAGGGCCGCCAGTACCTCTTTGGCATCGGTGGTGGCCTGGCCGATCACCTCACCGTGCCCGCGGACCCCGTCGGCAATGGCCGAGAGCACGGCGTTCAGCTTGCCGGGGTCGACCCGGCGGACCACCCCGACCAAATTCTCGAAGACGGTGTTGACCTCCACCGTGACGTTTTGGGATCGCACGACATCACCGGCCGACAGGCGCGCCGCGCTGGGGGCGGCCGGGTTCACCAGGTCAACGTATTTGGCACCGAACGCCGTGGTCGCCGCGATGCGTGCTTCGACGTTCGCCGGGATGTGGCGGATCTGGTCGGGATCGATCTCCAACTCCAGGCTGACCGCCGATCCGCCGCCGGACACGTCCTTGACCCGGCCAACCTGGACGCCCCGCAGCTTGACCTTGCCGCCGGATTCCATCACCAGCCCAGCCCGGTCCGACACCAGCGTCACGGGGACGTAGGCCCGGAATGCCCGTGTGAAGGCGGCCCCGGCCAGGACCGTCGCGCCGATGATCGCCGCAACGAGCATCGCGCTCCACCAACCCGGATGTAGCCGGCGCTGCCGGCCGTCGGCCAGCATCTCAACCCGCCAGGTTGAAGTTGCCGGTCTGGCCGTAGACGGCCAGGGTGATCAGAAGGGTCACGAATACCGCACTCACCAACGATGTTCGGGTGGCCCGCCCTACCGCCTCCCCGACCCCGGCAGGACCACCAGAGGCCGTGAAACCGTGGTAGGTGTGCACCAGCATGATCACCACCGCGGTGATGATCGCCTGCAGGAAGGACCACAGCAGATCAGTGGGTATGAGGAAGGTGCGGAAGTAATGGTCATAGACGCCGGTGGACTGCCCGTAGACGTAGGTGGTTCCGAATCGGGCTGCGAAGAACGACATCAGCACGGCGACGCAGTACAACGGGATGACCACCACCACGCCGGCGACCACACGCGTGGAGACCAGATAGGCGATCGAGCGGATGCCCATCACTTCCAGTGCATCGATCTCCTCGTTGATCCGCATCGCGCCGAGTTGTGCGGTGGCACCGGCGCCGATGGTGGCGGCCATGGCGATGGCCGCGGTCAACGGAGCGATCAAACGCACATTGAAGAACGCCGACGCGAAGCCGGTCAACGCCTCCACACCGACCTGCGCGAACTGGGCGGATTCAACCGGTCGTCGCAACACCTTGACGATGGAGGTGTGATGTGGCCAAGCGCGAGGAAGCGAAATCGGTTGTCAGGCGGCGGCAGTGGGCGGCTGATCGTGCGTTGCGGCCAGCGATGC
>JAEWRC010000164.1 GCA_023460175.1 Actinomycetes bacterium | reverse complement strand
GAGCCACCCGGCCAGGCTAACCCGCGATACGCTGGGACGATGAATCTGCAAGCAGCCACGCTTTCGGATGCCCAGGCCGACTTGCGCGCACAGGTCCACGACGCCGCGCGCCGCGCCCGGGCCGCCTCGCGCGCCGTGGCCGCGCTGACGACCGCCGTCAAGGATCAGGCCCTGCACGCCGCGGCCGACGCCGTGATGGCCGCCGTCGACGACATCCTCGCGGCCAACGGCGAGGACCTGACCGCCGCCCGCGCCGCGGGCACCCCCGAGGCCATGCTCGACCGGCTCGCGCTGAACCCGCAGCGCGTCGAGGGCATCGCCGCCGGCCTGCGTCAGGTGGCGGGGCTGCCGGACCCCGTCGGCGAGGTGCTGCGCGGCCGCACCCTGCCCAACGGGCTGCAGCTGCGCCAGCAACGCGTGCCGCTCGGAGTGGTCGGCATCGTCTACGAGGGCCGGCCCAACGTCACCGTCGACGCCTTCGGTCTGACGCTGAAGTCCGGCAACGCCGTGCTGCTGCGCGGCAGCTCCTCGGCGGCCCGGTCCAACGCGGCGCTGGTGTCGGTGCTGCGCGACGCGCTGACGGCCGAGGGCCTGCCGGCCGACGCGGTGCAGCTGCTGCCGAGCTCCGACCGCGCCAGCGTCACCCATCTGATCCAGGCCCGCGGGCTGGTCGACGTGGTGATCCCGCGCGGTGGCGCGGGCCTGATCGACGCCGTCGTGCGCGACGCCACGGTGCCCACCATCGAGACCGGCGTCGGCAATTGCCACGTCTACATCGACGCGGCCGCCGACCTCGAGGTCGCCGAGCGCATCCTGCTGAACTCCAAGACCCGTCGGCCCAGCGTCTGCAACGCCGCGGAGACGCTGCTGGTCGACCGGGCGCTCGCCGAGACCGCGCTGCCGCGGCTGAGCGCCGCGCTGGCCGAGGCCGGCGTCGCCGTGCACAGCGAGCCCAGCGAGGACCAGCTGCGCGCCGAGTTCCTGTCGATGGATCTGGCCGTGGCGCTGGTGGACGGTGTCGACGGCGCGATCGCGCACATCAACGAGTACGGCACCGGCCACACCGAGGCCATCGTCACCACGGATCTGGCCGCGGCCCAACGCTTCACCGAACAGGTGGACGCCGCGGCGGTGATGGTCAACGCCGCCACGTCGTTCACCGACGGCGAGCAGTTCGGGTTCGGCGCCGAGATCGGTATCTCCACCCAGAAACTGCATGCCCGCGGACCCATGGGATTGTCGGAGCTGACCTCGAGCAAGTGGATTGTTTGGGGCGACGGTCACATCCGGCCCGCCTGATGAGTAACGAGGAGCTTCCTTTGGACACCCCAGCTCGGCCCGCGCCGCTGTTCACCGACATCGACGACGTGACCCGTCGGCTCACCGAGACCGGCTACCTGCCCGACACCGCCACCGCCACCGCGGTCTTTTTGGCCGACCAGCTGGGCAAGCCGCTGCTGGTGGAGGGCCCGGCCGGCGTCGGTAAGACCGAACTGGCCCGCGCGGTGGCCCAGTGCACCGGGGCCGGGCTGGTGCGGCTGCAGTGCTACGAGGGGGTCGACGAGGCCCGCGCGCTCTACGAGTGGAACCACGCCAAGCAGATCCTTCGTATCCAGTCGGGTTCGGGGGACTGGGACCAGACCAAGATGGACGTGTTCAGCGAGGAATTCCTGCTGCAACGTCCGCTGCTGACCGCCATCCGCCGCACCGAGCCCACCGTGCTGCTGATCGACGAGACCGACAAGGCCGACATCGAGATCGAGGGCCTGCTGCTCGAGGTGCTGTCCGACTTCGCGGTCACCGTTCCCGAACTCGGCACCATCACCGCCGAGCGCAAGCCGTTCGTGCTGCTCACCTCGAACGCCACCCGGGAGCTGTCGGAGGCGCTCAAGCGGCGCTGCCTGTTCCTGCACATCGACTTCCCCGACGCCGACCTCGAGCGCCGGATCCTGCTGTCGCGGGTGCCGGAGCTGCCCGAGAAGCTCGCCGAGGAACTGGTACGCATCATCGGCGTGCTGCGCGGCATGCAACTCAAGAAGGTGCCGTCGGTGGCCGAGACCATCGACTGGGGCCGCACCGTGCTGGCCCTGGGCATGGACACCATCGACGACGCGGCCATCGCCGCGACCCTGGGCGTCGTGCTCAAGCACCAGTCCGATCAGACCAAGGCCAGCTCCGAGCTCCGGCTCAACTGAGGGCGCACTGATGGCACCCCGGCGCACTAGCCCCTCGCAGCCGCTGGCCCCGCACGGGCTGCCGGGCCACCTCGTCGGCTTCGTCGAAGCGCTGCGCGCACAAGGCATCTCGGTCGGGCCGTCGGAAACCGTCGACGCCGGCAAGGTGCTCGCGACGCTCGGCCTCGGGGATCGGGAGGTGCTGCGCGAGGGGTTGGCGTGCGCGGTGCTGCGCCGGTCGGATCACCGCGAGACCTACGACGCGATGTTCGACCTGTGGTGGCCGGCCGCGCTCGGCGACCGCACGGTGCTCACCGACGACGACGGCGTGCCGACGGCCGACCAGCCGCCGATGCTGCCGCCCGAGGACGTCGAGGCCATGCGGGCGATGCTGCTGGATCTGCTCTCGCAGAACCAGGACCTGGCCGACATGGATCAGCGCCTGGCCGCCATGATCGCCCAGATCGTCGAGCAGTACGGCAAGTACAACTCCAGCCGGGGCCCGTCGTACTCGAGCTATCAGGCGCTCAAGTCGATGGCCCTGGACGAGTTGGAGGGCAAGCTGCTGGCCGGTCTGCTCGCCCCCTACGGCGAGAGCCCGTCGCCGACCCAGGAAGAGATCGCCAAATCGCTTGCCGCCCAACGGATCGGTCAGCTGCGCAAGATGGTCGAGTCCGAGACCAAGCGACGCACCGCCGAGCAGCTGGGGCGCGACCACGTGCAGATGTACGGCATCCCGCAGCTGGCCGAGAACGTCGAGTTCCTGCGTGCCTCCGGGGAGCAGCTCAAGCAGATGCGCAAGACCGTGGCGCCGCTGGCCCGCACGCTGGCCACCCGGCTGGCGGCCAAGCGCCGCCGGCACCGCGCCGGCCAGATCGACCTGCGCAAGACGCTGCGCAAGTCGATGTCCACCGGCGGGGTACCCATCGACGTCGTGCTGGCCAAGCCGAGGCCGGCGCGCCCCGAACTGGTCGTGCTCTGCGATGTGTCCGGATCGGTCGCCGGCTTCAGCCACTTCACCTTGCTGCTGGTCGACGCGCTGCGCCAGCAGTTCTCCCGGGTGCGGGTCTTCGCGTTCATCGACACCACCGACGAGGTGACCCACCTGTTCGGCCCGGACGCCGACCTGGCGGTGGCGGTGCAGCGGATCACCCGCGAGGCGGAGGTCTACACCCGCGACGGGCACAGCGACTACGGGCACGCGTTCTCGTCGTTCCTGGACAAGTTCCCCAACGTGCTCTCGCCGCGCAGTTCGCTGCTGATCCTCGGCGACGGCCGCAACAACTACCGCAACCCCGAACTGGAGCTGCTGGCCCACATGGTCAGCGCCAGCCGGCACGCGCACTGGCTCAACCCCGAACCCCGCCATCTGTGGGGCAGCGGCGACTCGGCGGTCCCGCGCTACGAGGAGATCGTCACCATGCACGAATGCCGGTCGGCCAAGCAGCTGGCGTCGGTGATCGACAACCTGCTGCCCGTGTAGCGGGATTTCGGTGTGATTTCCCATGCTCACCGTGGAAAATCACGCCGAGATCGCTCCAGTAAGCTGGCCTATCGTGAAACGGCTGGGCGTGATGGGGGGGACCTTCGATCCCATCCACAACGGGCACCTGGTCGCGGCCAGCGAGGTGGCCGACCTGTTCGGCCTCGACGAGGTGGTGTTCGTCCCCACCGGACAGCCCTGGCAGAAGCAGGGCCGATCGGTGACCGCGGCCGAGGACCGCTACCTGATGACAGTGATCGCCACCGCGTCCAATCCGCGCTTCTCGGTCAGCCGCGTCGACATCGACCGCGGCGGGGCGACCTACACCAAGGACACCCTGCGCGACCTCAAGGCCGCCGACCCCGACACCGAGCTGTACTTCATCACCGGCGCCGACGCGCTGGGGTCGATCCTGAGCTGGCAGAACTGGGAGGAGATGTTCTCCCTGGCCCGGTTCATCGGGGTCAGCCGTCCCGGCTTCGAACTCGACAGCAAGCACATCACCGAAGCCATGTCCGAACTGCCCGCCGAGGCGCTGACCCTCGTCGAGATCCCCGCCCTGGCGATCTCGTCCACCGACTGCCGCAACCGCGCCGCGCAATCGCGGCCCATCTGGTACCTGGTGCCCGACGGTGTGGTGCAGTACGTCGCCAAGCGCGCGCTGTACCGGCAGCCGACCGCCGAACCGACCCCCGAGGTGAACCCATGACCGCGACCGACGAAGCCCTCGAGATGGCCACCGTGGCCGCCCGCGCGGCCGCCGACAAACTCGCCGAGGACGTGGTGGTGATCGACGTCTCGGGTGAGCTGGTGATCACCGACTGCTTTGTGATCGCCACCGGCGCCAACGACCGTCAGGTCAACGCCATCGTCGACGAGGTCGAAGAGAAGATGCGCCAGGCCGGCAACAAGCCCGCCCGCCGCGAGGGCACCCGGGAGGGCCGCTGGGTGCTGCTCGACTACGTCGACGTGGTGGTGCACATCCAGCACCGCGACGAGCGCGAATTCTACGCGCTGGACCGGCTGTGGAAGGACTGCCCGGTGGTGCCGGTGGACCTGGGTGATGGCCCCACCGACGGGCCCGGTGAGGAGCAGCAGTGAGGATCCGTCGACTGGTCATGCTGCGGCACGGCCAGACCGAGTACAACGCCGGCAGCCGGATGCAGGGCCAGCTGGACACCGACCTGTCCGAACTGGGCCGCGCGCAGGCCGTCGCGGCCGCCGAGGTGCTGGGCAAGCGCCACCCGCTGCTGATCGTGTCCTCGGATCTGCGTCGCACCTATGACACCGCCGTGACCCTCGGCGAGCAGGCCGGGGTGCCGGTCGACGTGGACAAGCGGCTGCGTGAGACGCACCTGGGGGACTGGCAGGGGCTGACCCACACCGAGGTCGACGCCCTGGCCCCGGGTGCGCGCCTGGCGTGGCGCGAGGACGCCCGGTGGGCCCCGCACGGCGGGGAGAGCCGGGTCGACGTCGCCGAGCGCAGCGTGCCGCTGGTCGCCGAACTCGTCGGCAGCCAACAGGATTGGGGCGCCGACGAGTCCGATCGGCCGGTGGTGCTGGTGGCCCACGGTGGCCTGATCGCCGCGCTGACCGCGGCGCTGCTGGGGATCCCGGTGGACAACTGGCCGATCCTGGGCGGGATGGGCAACGCGAGTTGGGTGCAGCTGGCCGGACATTCCGCCCAGGACGCGCCCTTCGAGGACATCCGGTGGCGCCTCGATGTGTGGAACGCCTCGGCGCAGGTGGCCAACGATGTCCTCTGATCCCGGAGCGCGCAAGACGCTGCTGGTGTTCGCCGACTCGCTGGCCTACTACGGCCCGACCGGCGGGCTGCCCTCCGACGACCCCCGCATCTGGCCCAATATTGTTGCCCGGCAACTCGACTGGGACCTCGAGCTGATCGGCCGGATCGGCTGGACCTGCCGCGACGTGTGGTGGGCCGCGACCCAGGACCCGCGCTCGTGGGCCGCGCTGCCGCGCGCGGGGGCGGTGGTCTTCGCGACGTGCGGCATGGACTCGCTGCCCTCGCCGCTGCCGACCGCACTGCGGGAGTCGATCCGCTACATCCGCCCGGCGCGCCTGCGCCGCTGGGTCCGCGACGGCTACGGCTGGCTGCAGCCCCGGCTGTCGCCGATGGCGCGTCCCGCGCTGCCGCCGCAGCTGACGGCCGAGTATCTCGAGATGACCCGCGGCGCAATCGACTTCAACCGGCCCGGCATCCCGATGGTCGCGACGCTGCCCAGCGTGCACACCGCCGACACCTACGGCAACTCGCACCGCGGCCGCGACGGCACCGTCGCCGCGATCACGTCCTGGGCCGGCGAGCACGACGTGCCGCTGGTGGACCTCAAGGAGGCCGTCGCCGACGAAATCTACGGCGGCCGAGGAAATCCCGACGGTATCCACTGGAACTTCGAGGCGCACGAGGCCGTCGCGGAGTTGATGCTCAAGGCGCTGGCCGTCGCGGTCGAGAAATCGGACGGTTGACCGGTGCCGGTCATCGTCGTCACCGACTCCGCCGCCCGGCTACCCACCGAACTTGCTGACGCACACGGTATCCGGGTGGTCCCGTTGCACATTCTGCTCGACGGGTCCGATCTGCGCGACGGTGTCGACGACGTTCCGCCGGACATCCACGAACGGCAGGCCAGCACCGCCGGCGCCAGCCCGGAGGAACTGCGCACCGCCTACCGGCAGGCCCTGGCCGACAGCGAGGGCGCCGGGGTGGTGGCGGTGCACCTGTCCGCCGCGCTGTCGAGCACGTTCGGCGCCGCGCAGCAGGCCGCCGCGGACCTGGGCCCCGACGTGGCCGTGGTCGATTCCCGCTCGACGGCCATGGGC
>JAEWRC010000163.1 GCA_023460175.1 Actinomycetes bacterium | reverse complement strand
GGGGTGTACGGCGCGAAGCACGCCCACGGCAGGCCCCCGACCTCGGCGGCCGACAGCGCGCCCCAGCAGTTCACGTCCACCAGCACGGCGTCGGGGTGGGCTTCGGCGACCGCGTCGGCCAGGTCGGCCGCCTCGAAGGGGGCGCGCCGGGCGAACACGGCCACCCCGAGCTCCAGGGCGCGGCGCTGGTTGGCGCCCTTCCAGTCGTCGAGTTCGATCTCCTCGATGCGGGGATCGATGGCGTCGGCGTAGAAGCCGAGGTCGCGCGCAAGGGGCACGCAGCTCGACAGGGTGCGCAGCACGACGGTGTGGCCGCGGCGCGCCAGCTCGCAGAGCAGCGCGCTGATCGGCAGCATGTGTCCCATCGCCGGCGAGGTGTAGGCCAGGATCGTCGCCATCGGGTTCTCCTTTCCGTGCGGTCAGCCGGTGTCTGCGGCCATGCGGTGCGCGTCGGGCAGGCGGCCGCGGGCGTCGAGCCGTTGGCACAGCTCCAGGTACCGCCGGGCCCGCTCGGCGTACGCCCGGCGGTCGCCGTCGGTCTTGGCCAGCAGCGCGCAGCACCGGTACCACCACAGATCCAGCACGGCGAGACCCGGGCGGTGCGACTGCCAGGTGTCCAGGACGCGGCGGGCCTCCGCCACTTCGTCGTCCGACCCGCGGTCGAGCAGCAACTCGACGAGCGGCTCGGCCGGGTAGCCCAGGAAGAACCACGTCCCGTTGGCCAGGTGCAGAGCTACCTGCGTGCGTAGCTCGTGCAGGGCGTGGTCGCGACGCCCGGTGCGGGCGGCCTCGCGAGCCAGGTCCGCGATGAGCACCGGCAGCGCGAAGGTGCCCATCTTGTGCTCTTCGATCCGGTCCCGCGCCCGGGTCAGTACCTCGATGGCCTCCGCCGAGCGCCGGTCCGCCGCGCGCAGCAGCACGGTGCCGTACGTCCATTCGGCGATGTTGACGCCGCACAGATCGCCGAAAGCCTCCGCCCGTCGGAGCACATCGCGCATGACGGGGATCCACTCGTCGCCCCCGTACATGCCGAACGCCGTGAGAAAACCCAGGTACACCAGCACACCCGCATGGCGCACCGGGTGCAGTTCGAAGGCGGTCGCGATCTCCTGCAGCCGCCGGCGGCCCCGCTCGGTACGGCCCAGGCAGATCTCGACGGCCCCGCGCAGCCCGTCGGCCGATACCTGCTCGGCCTTGACCGGTTCACCTGGCAGGCCGGCGATGGCCTCCGCGGCCCGCAGGGCGCCGTGAAAGTCGCAGTTCGCGAAGCGCGCGAAGGCCACCGAGTTGAGGATGATCGCCGTCGTCGCCGCGTCGCAGTCCATACCGTCGAGCATTTCCTCGAGCTCCGACGCCAGCTCCGCGGCCTCCGGGACGCGAATGTCGTTGACGCTCAACGACCAGATGTGGCCGGCGGTGGCCAGCGCCAGTGAGCGCTGATCGCCGATGCGCGGGGCCAACTCCCGCAGCTCGCGGTAGCGCCGCTCGGCGTGGATGTCGTCACCGCCCACGTACAGCAGCGTCGAGGTCAGCATGGTGCGCGGCGCGATCTGCCGCGCGGTCGCTTCCGGGTGGTCATCGGCCAGCAGGTCGGCGATGCGCTGCGCGCTCCCCCACTGCGCACGGGCGGCGAGAAGATCGCGGGGCCGCAGCCACTCCGCGGCGCGCATGTGCCAGTGGTAGGCCTCCACCAACGCGCCCGCCGCCTCGAGGTGGGTGGCGATCAGCGTGGCGTTCTCGTCGGCGCCCGGGTCGCGGGCCTCGATGGCCGCCGCGAGCCGGCGATGCGCCTGGGCGCGATTGGCGCTCAACTGCGATTCGTAGGCCACGGTGCGCACCAGCGGGTGCCGGAAGCAATACCGCTGGCGCGGAACGAATTCGATCTGGTCGATGAGCTCCGCGGAGACCAGTTCGGCGAGCCGCGCGGTCACCCCGTCCGGTCGCAGCGCCTGCAGCGTGGCGATGTCGAAGCGGGTTCCGATCACCGCCGCGGCGTTCAGGACGGACTTCGTCTCCGCGCCCAGCCGATCGATGCGGGCGGCCAGCACGGCCTGGACGGTGGCGGGCACCTCGATGCGCTCGACGGCGCCGGTGAGCCGATAGCCACCGCGACCGCCCGAGAGCACACCGCGACCGGCCAGATCCCGGACGATCTCCTCGACAAAGAACGGATTACCCGCTGCGGCAACGGCTATCCGGTCGGCCAGACCGACCGTCGACGGGTCGGACCCGAGCAGCCGGTGGGCCAGCCGCATCGACGACGCAGCGGTCAACGGCCGCAGCGTGATCGTGTGCTCGGCGCGGCGGCGCAGCGCCCCCTCGAACTCCGGGCGGCACGTCTCGACCAACATCGACGACCCGGCCAGGGTCGCCCCGAACTCGGCCAGCACGTCGTCGCTGGGCGCGTCGATCCAGTGCGCGTCCTCGATGATGAACACCGTTCGCGCGGGGCGCATCCGGTGCGCCTGCGCCATCAACTCGACCAGACGGCGCCGGCGGCCGTCGACGCTGACCTCCTGAGCGGGAGCGGCGATCCCCATGACGTCGAACAGGATGTTCATGTCGTCGGGGGGCGGCGAGGTCTCGCCGAAGCAGCCGACGATGCGTTCGGCGGCTTGGGTGTCGGGAAGTCCCTCCACGCCGAACAATGCGCGCAGCATCCGCGACAGCACTCGGAACGGGACCGCCGCGGTGTGCGATTCACATCGGGCGATGACGGTCTGGGCGCCGCGGTCCGTGGCGAACGCGACGAACTCGTCGACCAGCCGACTCTTGCCCAACCCGGGTGCGCCGATGACCCCGACCAGCCCCCCGCCGGCGTCGAAAACCGCACGCAGCCGGTCGAACTCGGCGTCCCGGCCGAGCATCGCCCCGTCGTCGCGCCGCGACACCACCTGACCGGATTCCACCGCGAGCAGTTGCCGCGCCGGTACCGGGGCGTCCACGCCCTTGGCCGTGACGGCCTCGATGGGGCCGAGCCGGGTGGCGTGCTCGATGAGGCGCGCGGTGGACAGCGAACACAGCACCTCACCCGGGCGGGCGCCCGCCTCCATCCGCTGCGCGATCCCGACCGGATGGCCGACGGCGGTGTAGCCACCTCGGCCCCAACCGATTTCACCGGCGATCACGTCGCCGGAGTTCAGTCCAACGCGGATCTGCAGCGCGACTCCGTCGCACCGGGCCACCCCGACGGCGATGTCGTCGGCCGCCGCCTGGATCTCCAACGCCGCGATGCAGCCGCGCAGGGCGTGATCCTCGAGCGCCACCGGCGCGCCGAACAGGGCCATCAGGCCGTCGCCGGTGAACTTGTCGACCGTGCCCTGGTAGCGCTGCACCACTGCGGCCGCGCGGTTGAACAACTCGTTCATGATGGCCTGGAGTCGTTCGGCGTCCAGGGTCGCCGCCAGCTTCATCGATCCCACGACGTCGGCGAACAGCACGGTTACCTGCTTGTGTTCGCCGACCGGCGGGCGCGGGGCCACCGGCGCACCGCAGGCGTCGCAGAACCGCGCCTGCGCCCGCAGGTCGTTCCCGCACGCCCCGCACCGATCGGTGGCCTCGCTGACCGGACTGACCATCCGCGCCCCCCAGCGCCGTCAATCACCCCATGATCCCGCAATGTCCCGAAGGTCGGGTCCCTAACCGGAAATCACACGTACCGATGGCGCCCGGCCATCGCGCCGGCGACCATCTGCACCGCGTACACCGCCAGCGCCATCGTCCACGGGGCGGTCCAACCACCGGTCAGGTCGTGCAGCAGGCCGAACAGCAACGGGCCGATACCGGCCAGCAGATACCCGAACCCCTGCACCATGCCGGACAGCTGGGCGGTGTCCTCGGGGGTGCGCGCCCGCAATGCGATGACGGCCAGCGCCAGGGAGAACACGCTCATCCCCAGACCCACCAGGATGCTCCACAGCAGCGGCGCGGCACCGGGGTCGAGCGCCAACCCGATCATGCCGACGAAGCCGATCGCGCCCAACGCCACGATCCACCCGCTCTGGTGGCGTTGCCGGGCCGCCAGCGGGGCGATGACCAGGCTGATCGGCACGGCCAGCAGCGAGACCAACCCCACCAGCAGCCCGGCGTTGGTCTGGCTGACACCGTGGTCGATGAACACCTCGGGCAGCCACCCCATCACGATGTAGGCCAGCAACGACTGACAGCCGAAGAACAGCGTGATGGTCCAGGCCAGTCGATTGCGCAGCAGCGAGCGCGGTCGCGCCGCGGGGTCGACGGATACGGGTGCGGCCCGGGCGAGCTGGCGGGCCCCCAACAGCCACAGCAGCAGGGCCAGCGCCGCGACCACCGCCCAGCTGCCCAGGGCCGCCCGCCAGCCGCCGAGGACGTCGTCGAGCAGAGGCGTCACCCCGGAGCCCAGCGCGCCGCCGCCCTGCAGGGCGGCGGTGTAGATACCGGTCATCAGCCCGATCCGCGCCGGGAACGACCCCTTGATCACGACCGGGATCAGCACGTTGGCCAGCGCGATGCCCGCGGTGGCCACCAAGGTTCCGCCGATGACGACGTAGGGCCCGTCGAGCACCCGCACGAGCAGTCCGATCGTCAGCACGCCCAGCGCCACCGAAATGGCATGCCCCAACCCGATGCGGCGGGACAGCCACGGCGCGGTCAGGCCGGCCGCGGCGAAACACAGTCCGGGCAGGGTGGTCAGCACCCCGGCCCACGTCGCCGAGACGCCCAGCGAACCGCGCATCTCCCCCAACAGCGGGCCGACGCTGGTGATCGCCGGACGCAGATTCAGCGCGGTCAGGATGACCGCGACGATCAGCAACGCCCCACCGGCCACCATGACCGGCGGACGGATCTCCACGGCGCCGTCGAGTTCGCGCTCGAGATCGTGCTCGTACTCGGCCCGGAAGCCGGCGCGCTTCTCCTCTTTCACCACTCAGCGTCGACGCGAGTGCATGAAACTGGCGACGCTGCGGAAGATTCCGCGCGCGGCGTAGATCGCCGCGACGATCGACAGCGCGATGAGGACGACGAACATCAGCATCCAGTTGGTCCGGCTGTGGCTGACGTTCCACCACACGATGGTGAACAGCACCGCGCACACGAACACGACGATGTCGCGCCAATTGCCGCTGTAGGACGCGGCCAGCGCGCGGATCTCGCGGTTCTTCTCGACCCCGGCGACGATGTCGTCGATGCGCATGTCGATGGCGCGTTGCAGCGCCGCGCGGCGCTCCACCTGTTCGGGCGGCAGGCGCTCGAGCAGTTCCATATCCGCTTGGATTGCCGCGCGCACGTCCGGGCCCTTGATGTTGCCGGCCACCAGTCCGAGCAGCGCGCCTCCGGCGATCGGGGCGGCACCTAACGCGAGTTCAGCCATTCCGGGCACGCCGCTGAGGCTACCGCGCCGCGCCGGATGTTTCGCCGACGACACCGGGCGGGCATACACAGCCCGAGCCCGGCCGACCCGGTCGGGCAGCGAGCAGAGGAGTTGATCCCATGAGCGCCATGGACAAGGCGAAGAACAAGCTCGAGGATCTCGGCGGCAAGGCCAAGGAGGCCTCCGGCCGGGCCAGCGGCGACGAGAGCCAGGAGAACGAGGGCAAGCTCGACCAGGTCAAGTCCAACCTCAAGGACGCCGGCGAGAAGGTCAAGGACGCATTCAAGTAATGCGTTTCCACCGAGTCGGCTCGTCACCCAGCGTGGCGGGCCGACTCGCCTGTTCAGGACTACTCCATCAGTTGCGCGGCGAGGGTGCCGCCCAGATTCCAACACGCCTCGAGGTCGTCCTTGGACGGCTTGCCCGACACCACGACCGTCTCGGTCACGCGCGTCCAACCCAGACCCGCGGTGATGCCGTCGACCGCGCGTTCGGCGCCCTCGGTGCCCTCGTTGCCGTGGATGTACAGCCCGAACGGGCGTCCCCGGCTCGCGTCGAGCAGCGGGTAGTAGGACTGGTCGAACGCGTGCTTGAGCGCACCGGAGATGTAACCGAGGTTCGCGGGGGTCCCCAGTAGGTAGCCGTCGGCCTCGAGCCAGTCGGTGGTCGACACCGACAGCGCCGGCCGACGGACCACGTCCACTCCCTCGATGTCGGGATCCGAGGCCCCGGACAGCACGGCCTCGAACATCTCCTGGCAGTGCGGGGATGGTGTGTGATGAACGATCAGCAACCGCGGCAACGATCCGCCCCTTTCTCGACCTTCTTTCGCCACCACCGATACCACCCCGGGCCCACGAAGGTCACGGACATAGCACGCCGTACACCTAACCGTTGCCTTAATTGGCCCTTATTTTTCTTAAATTCGGTGTATGGTCAGTACGCATAACGCTGGTGGCGTCGCCCCACGAGCCACGACACCACACCTGCCAGCCCGCTGTATGGCAGCCAGGGAAGGAGCCACTATGCACTCAGACAGCAACACCCGGGTCGCACTGGTCACCGGTGCATCGCGCGGAATCGGCGCCGAGGTCGCCCAGCACCTCGCCCGACCCGACACCCACGTCATCGTCAACTACCGGAAGAACTCGGCGGGCGCCGACGCCGTCGTCGACGCGATCCGCAGCGCGGGCGGCCAGGCCTCCACCGTCGCCGCCGACATCTCCGAGGAGGCGGCCACGGCCGCGATGATCGACGACGTCGCCGAGCGATTCGGCCGCCTGGATGCGTTGGTGCTCAACGCCTCCGGTGGGCTGGAAGCCGGCATCGACCCCCACCACGCGATGCGCATCAATCACGATGCCCAGCAACGACTCGCCCGCCTGACGCTGCCGCTGATGTCGGCTGGGGCCAAGCTGGTCTTCGCAACCAGCCATCAGGCCCACTTCTACCCGCACAAGGCGGTGCCGAAGGGATACGCCACCGTCGCGGCCAGCAAGCGCGCCGGCGAGACCGCGCTGTATGCCATGCGTTCGCAGTTCGACCGTCAGGGCATCCACTTCACCGTGGTCTCCGGCGACATGATCGACGGCAAGGCCGTGCTCACGCTGCTCGACGGCGGCGATTCGGCCACCACGGCGACGCGTCGCCGGTCGGCCCACCGCGGCTTCGCCGAGTTCGCCACGGCCATCGCCCACGCCGCCACCGCGCCGAGCACCGCCGGGATCGTCTACGTCGGCGGCCCGGATCATCGGGCCCGGATGTCCGCCTGAGCGCCCTACCGGGACTCGTGTAGTTCGACGGCCTTCTTCATCGCCGCGCGGGCGCGGGTGCGGTCCCCGGCGTAGTCGTAGGCCCGGGCCACCCGGTACCACCGGACCCAGTTGTCCGGGTCGGCGTCCAGTTCGGCGCGCACCGCGTCGAACATCTCGTCGGCGGCCGCCCGCTCGATCCGGCCGCTGGCCCGCCGCGGCAACGCGCTGACATCAAGTTCCATCCCCTGCTCGGCCGCCAGCCGGGACAGCCGCTGATGCGCGAACCCGGCGCGCAGCGTGGCGATCATCGCCCACAGTCCGATGAACGGCAGGATCAGCAGCGCGAGGCCCAGGCCCACCGGGGCCACGCGGCCGTCGGCAATCAGCGCCACCGCGATGCGTCCCAGCAGGACGAAGTACACCAGCAGGGCCACACACAGGAACCCGATCAGCACCTGGGTGCGCAGGGCGCGCATCAGCCCAGGTTCATCAGGGACTCGATCCCGACGGTGAGCCCGGGATGCTTGCCGATCTCGCGGACCCCCAACAGCACGCCGGGCACGAACGAGGTGCGGTCCAGACTGTCGTGCCGGATGGTCAGCGTCTCCCCCTGGGTACCGAACAACACCTCCTGGTGGGCCACCAACCCGGTGAGCCGCACCGAGTGCACCGGAACGCCGTCCACATCGGCGCCGCGCGCGCCGTCGAGTCCGGTGCTGGTGTCATCGGGGTTCGGCGGCAACCCCTTTCGGGCCTCACCGATCAGTTTCGCGGTGCGTGCGGCGGTACCGGAGGGGGCATCGGCCTTGTGCGGGTGATGCAACTCGATGATCTCCACCGATTCGAAGTACGGCGCGGCCTGTCGGGCGAAGTGCATGGTCAGCACCGCACCGATGGCGAAGTTCGGGGCGATCAACACGTTGGCCCCCGGCTTGGCCTCGACCCACGCGCTCACCTGATCGAGGCGCTCCTGGGTGAAACCGGTGGTACCGACGACGGCGTGAATCCCGTTGTCGATCAGGAACTTCAGGTTGTCCATCACCACGTCCGGGTGGGTGAAGTCGATGACCACCTCGGTGCCGCTGTCGGTCAGCCGGCCCAGGTCGTCACCGGCGTCGACCCCGGCGGTGAAGTCGAGGTCGTCGGCCCCTTCGACCGCGGCGACCATCGTCGCCCCCACTTTGCCCTTGGCGCCCAGAACTCCCACTCGCATGCCTGGCAGCCTAATGCCCGGGCACCAACATCGACTGCCAGGTCCGCGGCGGCCCCGCCGGGGCCAGATCGGCCTGACCGTATCGGCGTCCGTCCGTTCCGGTGTAGGTGCCCGTCGCCGGGTCGTACAGGGCCACCGCAAGCGGTGGCGTCGGGGGCACGCCCGGCGGTGCAAGCTGCGGCACCGCCTGGCCGGACAGGGTCGCGTTCGGGTCTCCTTTCCAGTTGAAGCCCTCGTTGAGCGGCACGTAGCCTTCGGCGCTCTCGCACATCCGAACCGTCGGTGCCCGCTTGCCGGGCCGCGTCTGGCACGGGAGGTTGCGGGCCCCGCGCACGTTGAACGGTGCGTCCTGAGGTATCCGGCAGTAGATGTCGCCCTCGGGGCGCGCCGGGTAGTCGGTGACGCTGGGCGCCCGCCGCTGCTGGGCGGGGAGGTAGCCGGTGGCGCAGATCGGCGGGAGGTTCACGTTGAGGTTGAAGCTCAGGTAGCCGCCCTTGTAGGGCCCCTGCAGATCCCGGTCGGCCAACGCGGCACCCTGCACCACCGCGGTGTTCTGCGGCAACAGCACCAGCAACTGCTCGATACCGGCTTGATAGGTCAGGGCAACCTCGCCCGCGCTGACCAGATTCGCCAGCAGGACCGGCAGGGTCGGCGTCATCCGCTCGACCATCCCGCGCACCTCCTCGACCGCGCCGGGCCCCTGTTCGAGTAGCCGCACCAGTTGCGCGTCGTGGTCGCGGACCTGGTCGGTGATGTCCGCGAGGTGCGCGGCCCACTGCCGCACCGAGCCGGCGGTCGCGGTCTGCGAGTCGAGCACGCGTGGTGCACCGTCGATGAGTCCGGTGAGCGAATCCAGCTCCGCGCGGGCGTCGATGGCCAGCGTGGTGGAACCTCGTACCAGGCGGGACAACTCGGGGCCCAGACCGCCGAAGGCCAGGTACGCCTCGTCGATCGTGGTTTGCAGACTCTCGCGCGGAATGGCTTGCAGGCCGGCGTTGGTGGCGTTCAGTAGGGCATTGATGTCGGGTGGCACCGACGTGCGCTCGCGCCGTATCAGGTCCCCGTGCTGCAGGTGCGGCCCACCCGAGGTCCGCGGCAGCAGCGCCACATATTGTTCGCCGACCGCGGACTGACTGTGCACCCGCGCATCGAGATCCGCCGGAATGGGCACACCTGACTTCAGCGAGAGCTCGGCCAGAACTGCGTCGTCGCTCAGCTGCACGCCCAGCACCCGGCCCACCTCGGTACCTCGATACGTCACGTTGCCGTTCTTGTACAACCCTGCGGCCGCGGGTAATTCGACGGTAACCCGGTAATGTCCCGCGCCGAACAACAGCTCGGGCAGCCGCATGTAGTTGAACACCATGATGGCGCCCGCCACCAGCGTGATCACCGTGAAGAACGCCAGTTGGGTCAGAATCCGCCGGTTGGGTCGCATGTCATCGCCCCTGATCATGTCGGTACGGCACCACCAGTGGATTGGCGGCCGTATACGGGCTGGGCAACTGACCGATCGTGCGGCCCCACTGCAATTCCAGTTCGGTGAGGTCGCCCTCGAACCGGGTGCCGGTGAACAACGCCGAGTCGATCCTGCTCAGGGTCAGGTCGATCACCGCGGTCAGGTTCGCATAGTCCCCGCGAAACCATTTGGTCAGAGTTTCCTTGGGGAACGGATAAGTGGTGAAAAAACTCAGCGACCGGGTCAACGCGGGGCCGGCGTTGGCCAGCGATTCCAGTACCGGCCCGATGTCTTTGAGCTCGGCAACGAGCGCCTCCTTGGTCTGCTCCACCGATTGGGTGGCCAGCGCACCGAACTGACCCAACTGTGCGAGCGCCTCAGTGAGGTTCTGCCGCACCGCGCGCAGTTCTGCCAACGCATCGGGCACGGTGGCCAGGGCGGTGTCCACGGTCGCCTTGTCCTCGGCGAACTGGCCGACGAGCCTGTTGAGGCTGTCGTTGGCGGCGATGATGTCCGCACTCTGGTCGTTCAGATTGCCCACGAACGTGTCAAGCTCGGCGAGAAGATCGCGCAGATCGTCGGCACGCGCAGTGAACGCCGTGCTCAACTCCCTGGTGATGTCTTGCATGTGACCGAGGCCGCCGCCGTTGAGCAGCAGTGACACCGCGGCCAGCGTCTGCTCCGTGGACGGGTAGGCGCCGCCGGCCGACAGCGGGATCAACGATCCCTCGCGCAGGCGGCCCACCGCCGGTTCATCGGTGGGCGGGGCAAGTTCGATGTGCAAGGAACCCAGCAGACTGGTCTGGCCCACCTGGACCGTGGCGTTGGCAGGCAACTCCACATCCCCGTTGAGTTTCATCGTGAGTAGGGCATGCCAGCCCTGCCGTTGGATCTTGGTGACGTTACCCACCGTGACGTCCCCGACCCGCACGCGCGAATTCTGTTGGATGTTGTTGACGTCCGGGAGCTGCGCCCGGACCGTGTACGCACCGGGACCATGTCCTTGGGTGCCGGGCATGGGCAGCGTGTTCAGACCTCGCCATCCACACCCCGAGAGCACGGTGGCCAGGATAGCCACGAGAACTGCTGCGCGGAAACGCTTTTGATTCCTCATCGCGATCCCACCGGGGGTACCATCAGGCCGGGCAGACCGGCCGCCGGATCGGTGCTGTGCGCCTCGGCCGGCAAGGGCTGCGGGGGTGGCGGGGCGGCGTGATCCGGTCGCAACCAGTCCTCACTGTAGGTGACCTCGTTGGGCCGCGCCGAGGTTCCGACGAACGGATTCACACCCAGCGGCGGAAAGTTGTACTGCCGGTTCTTGACGATCGGTGCGAGGTATTGGACGCACAGCTTGGCCGCCTGCTCACCACCGAGCCGTGACGCGGCTTGCACGGCACCGCAAATGAACGTGATCGGGTCGGCGAAGTTGCCCACCGCCAACACACCGGTCAGCGTTCCCTGGGCCGGTTGGTAGATGTTGATGAAGTTCTGCGCCGCAGTCGGCGCGAGGTGCAGCGTCTGTTTGACATCCTCAAGGCTCTCGGCGAGGGTCGTCGATACCGCGGCGAGTTTGTCCGACGTCACCCCGACAGTCTCCCTATTGTCGGTGACGAAAGTCCTTACCTTCCCTACCACTTCGCTCAAGTCGTTGACCGCAGCGCCCACGGCCCCCTCGCCGGTAGCCAGTCGTCCGGTGACGCCGGCCAAATTCTGATTCAACAACTGCATCACCTCCGTGCTGCCCTGCAACGCCGAGGTCAGCAGGGACAGGTTGCGCACGGTGCTGAAGATGTCGTCGCTGTGATCGCCGAGCGCCGCGATCGCCTGGGACATCTCGAGCACGGCCCGCCGGATGTCCGCGCCCCGGCCGCGGAGGTTGTCGGCGGCGGTGTCGACGAACGAGCCAAGCGTGCTCGTCCCGCCCGTCTCGGTGGGTGCGAGCATCGTGGTGATCCGTTCGAGCTGGTCGCGGAAATCGTCCCACTCGACCGGTACCGCGGTGCGTTCCTGGCCGATCACCGAATTGTCCTGCAACACCGGACCGCCGGTGTAGGCCGGCGTCAGCTGGATGGCCCGCGCCGTCACCAGCGACGGTGACAGGATCACCGCATTGACCTCGGCGGGCACCGGGTATCGCTGCTCGACCCAGAAATGGATCTTGGTTCGGTGTGGTTCGGGTTCGATGCGGTCGATACGTCCGACGGCGACACCGAGAATGCGCACCTGGTCACCGACGAACAATCCGTTGCTGTTGTCGAAGTAGCCGACGATGTGGGTACGGTGCGCGGTGTCGGCGGTCCGGGCAAACAACAACGCGCCGATCAGCACGGCCACGAAGATCAGGACCAGACCGATCCTTGCCAGTGACAAACTGTTTCGCGTCACGGGCTCACCTCTCCCGGGTCGGGCGCGGCTACCGGCGGGGGGGGGGGGGGGGGGGGGGCCCCCCGC
>JAEWRC010000162.1 GCA_023460175.1 Actinomycetes bacterium | reverse complement strand
GCGGCGGCCTCGGCGCGCTGCGCCCAGCGCACCGCCTCGGCGGCGAGGGCGCGCGGGTCCGGCGGCACCGTCTGTGCGAGCGCCGAACCGGACAGTGCGTCACCGAGGTCGATGCCCGAGGACGGCCGCAGCTCCTCGGCGACGTCGAGGAGGCCCCGGGCGGCGGCGCGGAGTCGGTCGGCGTCCAGCGACAGCGCGGTGGGGTCCATCGGCGCATGCTGACGCCGGTTGCACCGCCGGTGTGCGCGGCGATCCACAGCGCCGACGGGCGCGCTGGTGGGCATGTCAAGTCAGGTCGGGACGACCTCGCGGCGATTCTTCCGCACCGTTGCGACGGCCCAACCCGTAAGCTCGACATCGTGCAGCGACGAATCATGGGCATTGAGACCGAATTCGGTGTCACCTGCACGTTCCACGGCCATCGGCGGCTGTCACCGGACGAGGTAGCCCGGTACCTGTTCCGCCGCGTGGTGTCGTGGGGCCGCAGCTCGAATGTTTTCCTCCGTAACGGCGCGCGTCTGTATCTGGACGTGGGCAGCCATCCCGAGTACGCCACCGCCGAATGCGACAGCCTCATTCAGCTGGTCACGCATGACCGGGCGGGTGAGCGGGTGCTCGAGGACCTGCTCATCGACGCCGAGCAGCGGTTGGCCGACGAGGGCATCGGCGGTGACATCTATCTGTTCAAGAACAACACCGACTCCGCGGGCAACTCCTACGGCTGCCACGAGAACTACCTGATCGTGCGGGCCGGCGAGTTCTCCCGGATCTCCGATGTGCTGCTGCCCTTCCTGGTCACCCGCCAGCTGATCTGCGGGGCCGGCAAGGTGTTGCAGACGCCGAAGGCGGCGACGTTCTGCCTGTCGCAGCGCGCCGAGCACATCTGGGAGGGCGTGTCGAGCGCGACCACCCGCAGCCGCCCGATCATCAACACCCGCGACGAACCGCACGCGGACGCCGAGAAGTACCGGCGCCTGCACGTCATCGTCGGGGACTCCAACATGTGCGAGTCGACCACCATGCTGAAGGTGGGCACCGCGGCGTTGGTGCTGGAGATGATCGAGGCCGGCGTCCCGTTTCGGGACTTCTCGCTGGACAACCCGATTCGGGCCATCCGGGAGGTCAGCCACGACCTGACCGGACGGCGCCCGGTCCGGCTGGCCGGCGGCCGCCAAGCCAGCGCCCTGGACATTCAGCGCGAGTACTACGCCCGCGCGGTCGAGCACTTGCAGAACCGTGAACCCGACACCCAACTGCAGCAGGTCGTCGACCTGTGGGGCCGCCAGCTCGACGCGGTGGAGAGTCAGGACTTCGCCAAGGTCGACACCGAGATCGACTGGGTGATCAAGCGCAAGCTGTTCCAGCGCTACCAGGATCGCTACGACATGGAGCTCTCCGATCCCAAGATCGCGCAGCTGGACCTGGCCTACCACGACATCAAGCGCGGCCGCGGGGTGTTCGACCTGCTGCAGCGCAAGGGGTTGGCCGCTCGGATCACCACCGACGAGGAGATCGACGAGGCCGTCAACACCCCGCCGCAGACCACCCGCGCGAAGCTGCGCGGTGAGTTCATCGCCGCGGCGCAGGAGGCCGGCCGCGACTTCACCGTCGACTGGGTGCACCTCAAGCTCAACGATCAGGCGCAACGCACGGTGCTGTGCAAGGACCCCTTCCGCGCGGTCGACGAGCGGGTCAAGCGACTCATCGCGTCGATGTAGGGGCGTGGGCTGACAACGTGACGACCGCCAAAGTCGAACGGTTGATGAACCTCGTCATCGCACTGCTGTCGACGCACGGGTACATCACCGCCGAACGAATCCGCAAGAGCGTCGCCGGATACGGCGACAGCCCCAGCGACGACGCCTTCTCGCGCATGTTCGAACGCGACAAGAACGAACTGCGCGACCTGGGCATCCCGCTGGAGACGGGCCGGGTGTCCTCGCTGGACCCCACCGAGGGCTATCGGATCAACCGCGACGCCTACGCGTTGCCGGACATCGAACTGACCGCCGACGAAGCCGCGGTCGTGGCCGTGGCCACCCAGCTGTGGCAGTCCCCGGAACTGGTCACCGCGACCCAGGGCGCGCTGCTCAAACTGCGCGCCGGGGGCGTGGACGTCGAACCGGAGGCGGGCGTGCCGCTGTCCGCCCCGGCCGGATTCCCTGGTCTGCGCGGCTCCGAAGGTGTGCTGCCGGTACTGCTGGCGGCGATCAACGCCGGCAAGGTCGTCGAGTTCGACCACCGTTCCTCGCGGACCGCGCCGTTCACCAAGCGCACCGTCGAACCGTGGGGCGTGGTGACCCACAACGGACGCTGGTACCTGGTCGGGCACGACCGCGACCGCGACGACACCCGGACGTTCCGGCTGTCCCGGATGGGCACCGACGTCGCTGCCGCCGGCCCCGCCGATGCGGTCCGACCGCCCGAGGGGGTGGACCTGCGCGCGGTGGTCGCCAAGGCCGTCGCCGAGGCACCCGGCGGCGTGCAGGCCCAGGTCTGGGTGGCCGACGGCCGGGCCACCTCGCTGCGCCGGGCCGGCACCTCGACGGGCCCGAGGACATTGGGCGGGCGCGACGGCGAGGTCATCGAACTCGACACCGGCCCCTATAACGGTCTGGTCCGCGAGATCGCGGGGCACGGCGCCGACGCGGTGGTGCTGGAACCGGCGGCGCTGCGCGACGAAGTGCTGGCGCGGCTGCGGTCCGCCGCGGGGGAGGCGGGCCGATGAGTACTTCGGTGTCGGCGCGGCTGGTCCGGCTGCTCAACATGGTGCCGTACCTCAAGGCCAACCCGCAGATCACCTACGCGGAGGCGGCGGCCGATCTGGGTGTCACCCGCAAGCAACTCCAGCAGGACCTGGATCAGCTGTGGATGTGCGGGCTGCCGGGCTACGGCCCCGGCGACCTGATCGACTTCGAGTTCTCCGGCGACACCATCAACGTGACGTTCTCCGCCGGCATCGACGAGCCGCTGCGGTTGACCTCGCCCGAGGCCACCGGGCTGCTCATGGCGCTGCGCGCGCTGGCCGACGTGCCCGGCGTGGTGGATCCCGAGGCCGCCCGCAGTGCCATCGCCAAGATCGAATCCGCCGCCGGCGCGGTGCAGCCGACCGGCGCCGTGAGCGCCGAACCGGAGCGCGCCCCGGCCGAGAGCGAGGCGGCCGCGGCGGTCCGCGAGGCCGTGCGCACCGGCCATGCCCTGCGCCTCGAGTACTACTCGGCCTCCCGCGACACCCTGTCCGAGCGCATCGTGGACCCCATCCGCGTCGTGCTGGTCAGCGATCACAGCTACCTGGAGGCCTGGTCCCGCGAGGCCGAGGGGGTGCGGCTGTTCCGGTTCGACCGCATCGTGGACGCATCGGTGCTCGACGAGGCGTCCACACCGCCGGAGCCGGCCCGGCAGGCCGGCACCGACACCTCACTGTTCGATTCCGATCCCGCGTTGCCGGCCGCCACGCTGCGGATCTCCCCGGAGGCGGCCTGGGCGCTGGAGTACTACCCGATGCGGGTGCTGCGCGAGTTACCCGACGGGCATTTCGAGGCCGCGATGACGTATGCGTCCGACGAATGGATGGCACGATTGGTGCTGGGTTTCGGGCCCGAGGTCACCGTCGTCGAGCCCGCCGAACTGGCCGAGCGGGTTCGCCGGGCCGCGCACGCCGCACTGCGCGCCTACGCCGAGGCGGGGTAGCATCGACCCAACGTCTGGAGGTAACCAAAGTGGGTGCTCTTAGTCCGTGGCACTGGGCAATTCTGATTGTCGTGATCGTCCTGCTCTTCGGGGCCAAGCGGTTGCCGGACGCCGCGCGATCCCTCGGCAAGTCGATGCGCATCTTCAAGGCCGAGGTCAAGGAACTGCAGACCGAGAAGCCGGACTCGGCGCCGACCCAGGTGCAGTCCGAGCGGGTCGCCGATCCCGTGCCGAACCCGGACCCGAACCACACCGACGCCCGCCCGGCCTGACGGCCGCCGCGGACCGCCTGGTCATAGGCCGCGCCCCGGATCGGTGGCGCGTGACTGAACTCATCCCGTGAAAACTTCCGGCGTCTTCAAACGGCTCGACCCGCGGCAGCGCCGCAGCAAGGTCAACCCCGACGGGACGATGTCGCTCGTCGATCACATCCGCGAACTGCGCACGCGGCTGCTGATCTCGATCGCGGCGATCGTGGCCACCACCGCCATCGGCTTCGTCTGGTACAGCTACGGCGTCTTCGGATTCGACAGCCTCGGCGAATGGTTGCGCGGACCCTACTGTGCGTTGCCGGAGTCGGCGCGCGCTGAGATCAGCGCCGACGGCGGCTGCCGCCTGCTGGCCACGGGGCCGTTCGACCAGTTCATGCTGCGGCTCAAGGTGGCGTTGGCGGCGGGCGTCGTCCTGGCCTGCCCGGTGTGGTTCTACCAGCTGTGGGCGTTCATCACCCCGGGGCTGTACAAGAAGGAGCGCCGGTTCGCGGTCACCTTCGTGGTGATGGCGGCGGGGTTGTTCATCGCCGGTGCGCTGCTGGCCTACCTGGTGTTGTCCAAGGCCCTGCACTTCCTGTTGACCGTCGGCAGCGACGTCCAGGTCACCGCGCTCTCCGGCGAGCAGTACTTCGGCTTCCTGATCAACCTGCTGCTGGTGTTCGGCGTCGGATTCGAGTTCCCGCTGATCCTCATCATGCTCAACGCCGTCGGGATGCTGCCGTACGCGAAGCTCAAGGAGTGGCGGCGCGGGCTGATCCTGGCCGTCTTCGTGTTCGCGGCGTTCGCGACCCCCGGCAACGACCCGTTCTCCATGCTGGCGCTGGGCCTGGCGTTGACCCTGCTGATGGAGTTCGCCATCCAGATCGCCCGCATCCACGACCGGCGCAAGGCGAAGCGCGAACGCGCTCGGGAGACCGAACTCGCCGACGACGAGGCCGCGGTGATCGAGCCGCCGACCCAGGTCGGCGCACCCACCAGCATTGCGCACGACGATGTCACCTGAGGCAGGGGCACCTGAGCCCGGGGCACCCGAGGGCGGCGAACTGGACAAGTTCGCGACGCAGCTGCCGTTCACCCTGGACGACTTCCAGCGACGCGGGTGCGAGGCCCTCGAGCGCGGCGACGGTGTGCTGGTGTGCGCGCCGACCGGCGCGGGCAAGACGGTGGTCGGGGAGTTCGCGGTGCACCTGGCCCTGGCCGCCGGCCGCAAGTGCTTCTACACCACGCCCATCAAGGCGTTGAGCAATCAGAAGCACACCGACCTGGTGCGCCGGTACGGGCCCGAGCGGATCGGCCTGCTCACCGGCGATGTCTCGGTCAACGCCGACGCCCCGGTGGTGGTGATGACCACCGAGGTGTTGCGCAACATGCTGTACGCGAATTCGCCGGCGCTGCAGGGTCTTTCCCATGTGGTGATGGACGAGGTGCACTTCCTGGCCGACCGGATGCGCGGCGCGGTGTGGGAGGAGGTCATCCTGCACCTGCCCGAGGAGGTCCGGCTGGCCAGTCTGTCGGCCACCGTGAGCAACGCCGAGGAATTCGGCGGCTGGATGCAGACCGTGCGGGGCGACACCACGGTGATCGTCGACGAGGAGCGTCCCGTCCCGCTGTGGCAGCACATGCTGGTGGGCCGGCGCCTGTTCGACCTGTTCGACTACGACCGGACCGCGCGCGGCAAGAAGCTGCTGGTCGATCCGGAACTGGTGCGCCACATCGCGCATCGCCGCGAGGCCGACCAGCTGACCGACTGGCGACCCCGCAGCCCCAAGGGCCGCAACTCGCACCGGGGCCGGCCCGGGTTGTTCCGCCCGCCGTCGCGACCGGATGTGATCGCCACCCTCGACAGCGAGGGGTTGCTGCCCGCCATCACCTTCGTGTTCTCCCGGGTGGGCTGCGACGCCGCGGTCAAGCAGTGCCTGCGGTCCTCGATGCGGCTGACCACCGACTCCGAACGCGCCCGCATCGCCGAGATCATCGACCGGCGGTGCGGTGACCTGCCGGATGCGGACCTGCCGGTGCTGGGCTACTACGAGTGGCGCGAGGGCCTGCTGCGCGGGCTGGCGGCCCACCACGCCGGGATGCTGCCGGTCTTCCGGCACACCGTCGAGGAGCTGTTCGCCGCCGGCCTGGTGAAGGCCGTCTTCGCCACCGAGACACTGGCTTTGGGCATCAACATGCCGGCCCGCACCGTGGTCCTGGAGCGGCTGGTGAAGTTCAACGGCGAGCAGCACGCGCCGCTGACCCCGGGGGAGTACACGCAGCTGACCGGCCGCGCGGGGCGGCGCGGGATCGACGTCGAGGGTCACGCGGTGGTGATCTGGAACCCGATGGAGAGTTCGGCCGAACCCGCCGAGGTCGCCGGGTTGGCCTCCACCCGGACCTTCCCGCTGAAGAGTTCGTTCGCGCCGTCCTACAACATGACCATCAACCTGGTCGGGCAGATGGGGCCCGCGCAGGCCCGGGACCTGTTGGAACGCTCGTTCGCGCAGTATCAGGCCGACCGTTCGGTGGTGGGCCTGGTCCGTGGGGTCGAGCGCGGCGAGCGGCTGCTCGACGAGGTCGCCGCCGAGATCGGCGGCCGGGACAGCGCATTGCTCGACTACGCGCGGTTGCGCGCCAAGATCTCCGAACGCGAACGGGCGCAAGCGCGTTCATCGCGCCTGCAGCGGCGCCAGGCCGCCACCGAGGCGCTGGCCGGCCTGCGGCGCGGCGACATCATCAACGTGTCGTCGGGTCGCCGCGGCGGTCTGGCGGTGGTGCTCGAGGCGGCCCGCGACGACGAGGACCCGCGGCCCCTGGTGCTCAGCGAGCACCGGTGGGCGGGCCGGATCTCGTCGGCCGACTATTCCGGCGGCGCCGCGCCGCTGGGCACCATGTCGCTGCCCAAGCGCGTCGAGCATCGACAGCCCCGGGTGCGGCGCGACCTGGCCTCGGCGTTGCGGTCGGCGGCGGCCGGCCTGGACGTGCCCTCGCAGCGGCGCAAGCGCGGCGGTCAGGACCCCGACAGCGATCCCGAGCTGATCGCGCTGCGCGACGAGTTGCGCCGCCACCCCGCCCACAGCGCACCCGACCGGGAGGAGAAGGTCCGCGCCGGTGAGCGGTACCTGCGCATCGAACGGGAGAACGACCTGCTGCGGCAGAAGATCGCCGCCGCCACCAACTCGCTGGCCCGCACCTTCGACCGCATCGTCGGGTTGCTGGTCGAGCGGGGGTTCATCGCCTCGGAAGCCGGCCCGGAGCCCGACGCGGAAGCCGGCAAGCGCGTGCTGCGGATCACCGACGACGGCCGGTTGCTGGCGCGGATCTACAGCGAGAGCGATCTGCTGGTCGCCGAGTGTCTGCGCACCGGCGTCTGGAACAAGCTGGCCCCCGCGGAGCTGGCGGCGGTCCTCTCCGCGGTGGTGTTCGAGTCGCGCGGCGGTGACGGGCCGTCGCCGCAGCTGTACGACGCACCCACCGCCGGGCTGCGCCGGGCCCTGGTCGGCACGCGTCGGCTGTCCGGGGAATTGCGCGCCGAGGAGAACCGGCACCGGATCGCGCCGTCGCGCGACATCGACGAGGGTTTCATCGTGACCATGTATCGCTGGGCCAGCACCGGCGACCTCACCGAGACGCTCGCCGTGGCCGATAGCAGCAGTTCGGCCACCCGACCGCAGCCGCTGTCGGCGGGGGATTTCGTGCGCTGGTGCCGACAGGTCCTCGACCTGCTCGATCAGGTCCGCATCGCGGCCCCGAACCCCGAATTGCGCGCCGTCGCCAAGCGGGCCATCGACGCCGTCCGCCGCGGCGTGGTCGCCGTCGACAACACCTGACGGAGCCGCCGCACCAGCGCAAAGCCGGCGTTCGACACGGCGCAAACGTTGCTTGCACCGTCGCCGGATGTGCGCTGCCAACCGGTAGGGTGAGGCAACCGCTACGGTTGATGCCGGCGCACGTATTACCCAGTTTGCGAGGAGAGATGATGAGCGGACCGCAGGGACCGGACCCGACGCAGCCGTGGCAGGGTCAGGATCAACCCGCGGGCGAGTCCGCTGACCAGCCGAACCCGCAGCCCCAGGAGTGGCAGCCGCCGCAGCAGCCCGAGGCCGGGCCCGAGGGTGCGCCCTCGGGCTGGCAGCCGCCGGCCTACACGCCGCCGCAGTACGGCCAGCAACCACCCCAGTACGGCCAGCCCGGCGGGGCGCCCGGATACCCGCCGCCGTACGGGCAGCCCGGCCAATACGGGCAGCCGGGGCAACCCGGACAACCGCAGCCCGGGCAGCCGCAATACGGTCAGCCGCCGCAGTACGGACAGCCGGGTCAATACGGTCAGCCGCCGCAGTACGGACAGCCCGGTCAATACGGTCAGCCGCAGTACGGACAGCCGGGACAGTACGGGCAGTACCCGCCGGGTCCCGGCGACGGTTCCAAGTCGAACACCGCGCTGATCGCGATCCTCGGCGGACTCGGTGCCGTCGTGGTCATCGCGTTCCTGATCCTGGGCTTCTGGCTGCCGGGCTTCTTCGTGACCACCAAGCTCGACGTCAACAAGGCCCAGGAGGGCGTCCAGCAGATCCTGTCGGACGAGGCAAACGGCTACGGCGCCAAGAACGTTCAGGACGTCAAGTGCAACGGCGGCGAGAACCCCAAGGTGCAGAAGAACTCCACCTTCACCTGTGAGGTCAGCATCGACGGGACCAAACGCCAGGTGACGGTGACGTTCCAGGACGACAAGGGCACCTACGAGGTGGGTCGGCCGAAGTAGCCGCTCAACCCGGCGGCGAGTCGGGTAACGAGTCCAGGGCCTTCTGTAGCCGTCCGATCGACGATCCGACGCCGTAAGCCGCGGCCAGGTCCGCGACCCGCTGCGGGTCCTTGGCCACCAACGGCAGCGCATCGGTCGGCGCGGACAGTTCCACCGGCGCGTCCGTGGCCACCCGCACCACCGGTTCGGCGGCCTTCAGGTAGTCCCTACCCGCCGCCAGCTTGGCTCGAATCCCCTTGGCGACAGCGGATTTCGGGTCCTCGGCGGCGGCGAGGATGCCGGCCAGCGAACCGTGCTGGGCCAGCAGGGTGGCGGCGGTCTTCTCGCCGATACCCGCGACCCCGGGCAGCCCGTCGGAGGGGTCCCCGCGCAGCAGGGCCAACTCGGCATAGCCCGCGCCCGCCCGGTCCAGCGGCACACCGAACTTCTCGGCCACCTCGACCGGCCCGAACAGCGGTGCCCGGGCCAGCCCGCGACCCAGGTAGAGCACCCGCACCGACACCGGGTCGTCGGCGACCACCTGGAGCAGATCCCGGTCGCCGCTGACGACCACGACGGAGTCGCGGCGCTCCCGGGCCGCCAGCGTCCCGAGGACGTCGTCGGCCTCGAAGCCCGCGGCGCCGCCGGTGACCAGACCGAACGCGTCGAGCAACTCGAAGATCATCTCGACCTGGGGCGTCAGCTCGTCGGGCACTTCCTCGATGTCCGGTGCGGCGCCGGGGGTTTCGGCCTCCACGCGATGCGCCTTGTAGGACGGGACCAGATCCACCCGCCACTGCGGACGCCAATCCAGATCCAGGCACACCACCAGGCGGGTGGGGCGCTGCTGGGTGATCACCGTCGCCACCGCATCGAAGAATCCGCGCACGGCGTTGACGGGACGGCCGTCGGGGGCCTTCAACGAGGACGGCAGCCCGAAGAACGAGCGAAACCACATGCTGGCGCCGTCGAGCAGCACCACGCGACCGGCGGAATCGGAGACCATGTTGGTGATCCTTCCCTAGCCGGCCATCGTCGAGTCCGGGGCACTCCAGTCGGTGGCGACGAAGCGGTGCTTGATCAGCCATTCGGTGCCCTCGGGCCCCTCGACGGGCACCAGCTCATCGCGGTAGCGGCCGTAGTGGTCCAATCCGATCTCGGTGAACACCGTGAAGTACGACGACACCCGCGCGCAGCGCGGGCTCAGTTCGGTGAACCGGATGTTGGCCAGGTTGTGCCGAACGATGCGGCGCACCGCATCGGCCGCCGGGGCGGTCGCGGCGACCGCGCCGAGCCGGTCGACGATCGCCGCGCGTCCCCGCAGCGGGGGCTCGCCGCGGATCTCCAGCACGCCGTCGTCGCAGAAGGTGGCCGCCAGATCGTCGACCCGGCCCGCGTCACCGGACCAGGTGTAGCGGGCCAGGGTGTCCCGGACATGTTCGCGAGCGCTCAGTTCCCAGGGTTGCACTCCGTGATCCTAAGGCCGTCGACGCCAACTAGCCTGGAGGCCATGACTGCCAACCGGTTCGAAACCAGTGTCTACGCGCATCGCCTGCGCGCCGCCGCGGAGGCGACCTCGGCGGCGGGCCTGGCCGGGCTGATCATCACCCCCGGCTACGACCTGCGGTATCTGGTCGGTTCCCGGGCGCAGACCTTCGAGCGGCTCACTGCCCTGGTGGTCCCGGTCGATCGCGAACCCACCTTGGTGATCCCGCGCCTGGAGTTGGCGTCGCTGAAGGAGTCCGCGGTGCACGAACTCGGGTTGGCCGTCAGGGACTGGGTCGACGGGCAGGACCCCTACGCCATGGTGGTCGACGCCCTCGGCGGCGACCCGGTGGCCACCGCGGTCACCGATTCGATGCCGGCGCTGCATCTGCTGCCCCTGGCCCAGCGCCTGGACGACCTGCCGGTGCTGGCCACCGATGTGCTGCGCACGCTGCGGATGATCAAGGACCCCGCCGAGATCGAGACGTTGCGTCGCGCAGGCGAGGCGATCGACCGGGTGCACGCCCGGGTGCCGCACTTTCTGGTTCCCGGCCGGACCGAGGCCGAGGTGGCCGCGGACATCGAGAAAGCCATTGTCGCCGAGGGACATTCGGAGGCGGCCTTCATCATCGTCGGCTCGGGACCGCACGGTGCCGACCCGCACCACGAACACTCGGACCGCCAGTTGCGCGCCGGTGACGTCGTCGTCGTCGACATCGGCGGCCCGTACGAGCCGGGCTACAACTCCGACTCCACCCGCACCTACAGCCTGGGTGAGCCCAGCGCCGAAGTGGCCGAACAGTATTCGGTGCTGCAGACGGCGCAGCGGGTCGCGGTTGAGGCGGTACGCCCCGGGGTGACGGCCGAGCAGGTCGACGCGGCCGCGCGGGACGTGCTGGTCGAGGCGGGGCTCGGCGAGTACTTCGTGCACCGCACCGGGCACGGGATCGGGCTGTCGGTCCACGAGGAGCCCTACATCGTGGCGGGCAACGACCTGCCGCTGCGGGCCGGCATGGCGTTCTCTGTGGAACCCGGGATCTACTTTCCGGGCAAGTGGGGTGCGCGCATCGAGGACATCGTGGTCGTCACCGAGGACGGCGCGGAGGCGCTGAACCAGCGGCCGCACGAGCTGATCGTGGTGCCGGTCTGAGGCAGGGCTGTCTCAGTCGCCGCGGTCGAGCAGTTGCGACGAGCCCAACACCCGTTCGATGTTGACCTCGATGACCACCCGGGTCGGATTGACCCGGGGGGTGCGGTAGCGCTGGGCGTAGCGCAGCTCGGCGTCGCGGACGGCCTCGGGTTCGGTGTTGACCGCCGAGGAACCCTCCAGCGACAGCCAGCGGGCCCCGTCCACCTGGCTGAGCACGGCGACGCCGCCGCGGTCGGCGTTGACGGCCTTCTGCGACCCGCCGTTGGTGATGACCCGGGCGATGTGGGTCTTGGGGTCGAAGGTGAATCCCACGGCGACCACGTGCGGCGAGCCGTCGGCCCGCAGGGTGGTGAGCATGGCCAGGTGGCGTTCGGTCAGGAACGCCAACGCCTCGTTGGTCAGCCGGGTAGTTGCGTGCGCCATCACCGCCCAACCTAGCGCAGGAGATAATTTCAGCCATGAACGACACGGATGCGGGTGTGGTCGTGATCTTCGGCGGGCGCAGCGAGATCGGCGCCGAGGTGGCGCTGCGCCTGGCCCGCGGGGCCACGATGGTGCTGGCCGCGCGGGGCCGGCACGGCCTGGACGAGCAGGCCGACCGGCTGCGCGCGGCGGGCGCGGCCGCGGTGCACCTGGTCGACTTCGACGCCGACGATCTGGACTCGCACGCGCGGTTGCTCGATGCGATGACCGCCGAGCACGGCCCCATCGGCACCGCCGTGCTCGCGTTCGGTGTGCTCGGCGATCAGGCCCGCGCCGAGTCCGACGCCGGGCACGCCGTGGCGGTGCTGCACACCGACTACGTGGCGCAGGTCAATCTGCTGACCCTGCTCGCCGCGCGGATGCGGGCGACCGGTTCGGGCCGCCTGGTGGTGTTCTCATCGGTGGCGGGCGCCCGGGTGCGCCGCGCCAACTATGTCTACGGTTCGGCGAAGGCCGGCCTCGACGGGTTCGCCAGCGGGTTGGCCGATGCGTTGCACGGCACGGGCGTGCACCTGCTGATCGTGCGTCCGGGGTTCGTCATCGGCCGGATGACCGAGGGCATGGACCCGGCCCCGATGTCGAGCACCCCGGCGCAGGTCGCCGAGGCGACCGTGCGCGCGCTGGCCAAGGGCAGGGGATCGGTGTGGGTGCCGCGGGCCATCGGCGTGCTGGGCTTCGTGACGCGGTTCGTGCCGCGGCCGATCTGGCGCCGCCTGCCCCGGTAGGTCAGGCCTCGCCCCAGCCGCCCTGCACCATGGTCTGGAATCGCCACCCGTCGGCGGTGCGGACCAACAGGTCGCCGTAGCGCACGGGCTGGCTGACCTCGCCGGCGGTGATGGTTCCGTCGGTGATGACGAATACCAGGTTGGCGTTGATGAAGTGCGGCGTACGCACCGACTCCAGCGCGATGTCGGCGGCCCCGGCGAGCTGTTCGGTCATCTGCGCGACGAATTGTTGCCGGTCGCAGGACTGGGCGCGACCGTCGGTGACCTCGTTGAGCGGAAACAGGGCCTGATCGGCCATGCCCTCGACGTCCTTGGCCACGGTGAGCGCGTCGTAGCGGGCGAACCACGCCAGGATTTCGTCGACCTCGGCGCGGGCGGGGCGGTAATCGGTGCTTGCGGGCATGGTGGGCCCTCCATTTCGTGCCGGGCGGCAAGTTACTCTTACTCTATACACCGTACAGAGTTCAGGGGAGGTGGGCCGTGGACCGCAGCAGTGCGGGCGATCCGGCGCGCACGCTGGAGTTGTTGTGGCGCGAACCCGGGACGGGTGGACCGGCCCGGGGCCCGAAGCAACGGAGCAGCGTGGCCGCCGTCGTGGCCGCGGCCATCGACATTGCCGACGCCGACGGGTTGGCCGCGGTGAGCATGCGTTCGGTGGCCGCCGCGCTGGGGCTGTCCCCGATGGCCACCTACACCTACGTGCCCGGCAAGGCCGAACTGCTCGATCTCATGCTCGACGCCGTCTACCGGGGGATGCCGCGGGCGGACCTCGGTGAAATGACTTGGCGACAAAAGGTTTCCACCATCGCCCGGGAGAACTTCGAGCTGCTCGACCGCCACCCCTGGGTGGCCTACCTATCCACCACGCGCCCGCCGCTGGGGCCCGGTGCGCTGGCCAAGTACGACCATGAACTGGCGGCATTCGAGGGGCTGGGTCTCGACGACGTGGCGATGGACTCGGCGCTGACCTACGTCCTGGGGTTCGTCGATTCGGCGGCGCGCATCGCGATCGAGACCCGGCAGGTCCTGGCCGACACCGGCCTCACCGACCGGCAATGGTGGGACCGCACGGCGCCGCTGTTGGCGCGGGTGGTCGACGCCGAGCGCTTCCCACGCGCGGCGCGGGTGGGGGCCGCGGCCGGCGCCGCGCACGACAGCGCCTACGACGCCGGACACGCCTTCGAGTTCGGCCTGGCCCGGGTGCTCGACGGGCTGGCCGGGCTCATCACGACGCCGGATAGTTCCGCGGGGTGAACACCCGGTCACCGTGCCACCGGGTCTGCGACGAGCCGATGATCAGCAGGCAGCGCATGTCGACCTCGGCGGGATCCAGGTCCGCCAACTTCACGATGCGCACCTGCTCGTTCGGCCCGGACACGTCGCGGCCGATCACCACCGGGGTGCCGGGATCACGGTGTTCGAGCAGCAGGTCCCGCATCGCGGCCACCTGCCAGGTCCGCGTCCGCGAGGCCGGGTTGTAGATCGCCAGCACCAGATCGGCCTGCGCCGCGGCGGTCAGGCGCCGCGCGATGATGTCCCACGGCTTGAGCCGATCCGACAGCGAGATCACCGCGTAGTCGTGGCCCAGGGGAGCGCCGACCCGGCTGGCCACCGCCTGCGCGGCCGTCATCGCCGGGATCACCCGCACCGCGACATCGGGCCATTCGGTGGCCTCCTCGAGCACCGCGGTGGCCATCGCGAACACCCCCGGGTCGCCCGAGGACACCACCGCCACCGCCCGGCCCTGTTCGGCCAGGCTGCAGGCCAGCCGCGCCCGCGCGGGTTCGTCGGTGTTGTCGCTGGGATGCAGGCGCTGCCCGTTGTGGGTCGACACCCGGTCCAGGTAGGGCCCGTAGCCGATCAGGTCGGTGGCCATCGCCAGTTCCCGGCGGGTCTGCGGGGTCATCCACTGCGCGTCGCCCGGCCCCAGCCCGACGACGGCGACCGAACCCGTCGTCGCTGCGCGGTTGCGCCCACCGGGCACCATCGTCAGCGAGAAGTACGGCACCTTGTCGGCGTCGACCTCGGCGGCGGGCACCACTCGCTGCCCGGCGGTGCTGGCCCGCTCGACGTAGAACGCGTCGCCGAGCAGCCCCGACGACGCCAGCGCCTCCCGCACCGACGGGAAGGACCGGCCCAGCTTCATGATCACCGCGGCGTCGCTGTCGGCCAGCCGTCGGGTCAGTTCGGCGGTCGGCAGCGTGCCGGGCAGGATCGACAGCACCTCGTCGCCCTGGACCAGCGGGGTCGCGATGGCGGCCGAGGCCGCGCTCACCGAGGTCACGCCCGGCACGATGACCGCATCGAAGTGTTCGGTCAGCCGGGTGTGCATGTGCATGTAGCTGCTGTAGAACAGCGGGTCGCCCTCGGCGAGCAACGCGACGTCGCGCCCGGCGTCCAGATGCGCGGCGATGCGGGCGGCCGATTCCCGGTAGAAGTCCTCCATGGCCCCGGCGTAGCCGCCGGGATGTTCGGTGGTCTCGGTGGTCACCGGGTACACCAGGTGTTCCTCGAGCTGGCCCGCCCGCAGATAGGGCTCGGCGATGCCGCGCGCGATGCTGCGCCCGTGCCGCGCGCTGTGGTACGCGACGACGTCGGCTTCGCCGATCACCCTGGCGGCCTTGACCGTAACCAGTTCGGGGTCACCCGGGCCCAGGCCCACGCCCCAGAGCGTCCCGGTCATTCGCGCTCGCTCGCGATCGCGTTGACGGCCGCGGCCGCCATCGCGCTGCCGCCGCGCCGACCGGTCACCACCAGATACGCCATGCCGCGCGGCCGGGCGATGAGCTCGTCCTTGGACTGCGCCGAGCCGACGAAGCCCACCGGGCCACCCAGCACCGCGGCCGGTACCGGCGCGCCGTCGTCGATGAGTTCGAGCAACCGGAACAACGCGGTCGGCGCGTTGCCGATGGCCACGACCGCGCCGCCGAGGCGATCGGCCCACAGTTCCACTCCGGCGGCCGAGCGGGTGTTGCCGGTCGCGGCCGCGCGTTCGGGGGCCCGCGGGTCGGCGACCAGCGACACCACCTCGTTGGCGGCGGGCAGGCGCGCGGCGGTGATGCCGGCGGCCACCATCGAGGAGTCGCACAGCACCGGGGCGCCGGCGACCAGGGCGGCGTGCGCGCGAGCAACGACGTCCGGGGTGAACGCGACGTGCTCGGCGACGTCCACCTGACCGCAGGTGTGGATCAGCCGCACCACCACGCGGGAGACGTCCTCGGGGAATCGGGCCAGGTCGGCCTCGGCGCGAATGGTCGCAAACGATTGCCGATAGATCTCGGCGGCATCGCGGATGTAGTCGAGCACCCGATCACCCTACGGGTGGGGGTCGCGGGCTCGGTATCCGTCCGGCGTGGCGATGAGCACCTCGGCACCGGCGGGGCTGCCGCAGGCGCGATCGCAGCCGACGTAGTGCCGGTGGGCGGTGTGCCGGTGAGCCGTGCCGATCTCGCCGGATTCCACGGCCCGCGCGGCGTCGGCGCGAACGTCGGCCTCGGAGCGCGCACAACCCGGACTGCCCGTGCAGGCGCTCACCGACAGCCAGGGCGAGTTCTCGTCGAACACCAGGCCCATCGGCGCCAGCACCCGCAGCGCGGTGTCGGCCACCCCGTCGTCGAGGTCGAAGACCAGCACCGAGCGCCACGGGGTGACCGCCAGCGGTGCCTCGATGGCCGCCAGGAACTCCGCGGTGCGCGCCGGCAACACCCCCAGCGGGACACCTGCGCCCAGCGCGATGCGCCCGTCGTGCTGCTCGAACCAGCCGACCGGCGGAGGTGGCGCGGCGCCGGGCGCCGGCCCCAGCCGGGCACCGTCCAAAATAATTGTGGGATCGGGCAATTCGGTGACCCGCCAGGCGGTGCCGCGCCGCTCGACGAAGCGCCGCGCCGCCTCGAGCAGGGCGTCGACCACCCGGTCCTCGGCCACCAGCACGCCGGTGTCGCCCCCGCCGATCTGCAGCTCGGCCTCGGCGCCGGTCAGCCGGACCCCGATATCGGTGCCCAGGGCGCTGATGTCGCCGCGGCCGTCGTCGAGGCCGAACCAGAACCGGCCGGGCAGACCTGCCAGCGCGGGGTCTGCACGCAGTCGGGTGTCGAGGTCGGCGATCATGGCCCGCACGTCGCCGCGCCCGCCGACCCGGCCGGACAGCGGCGAGGCCACGATGTTGCGGACCCGCTCGTGGCTCGGGGTGGGCAGCAGACCGGCCCCGGCGACCTCCTCGGCCACCGCACGCGCGCCCGCGTCCCCCTCGATGCCGCGGATCTGCACGTTGCCGCGGCCGGTCAACTCCAGGGTCCCCGCGCCGTGGTCACGGGCAGTCACCGCCAGGGTCTGCAACTGCGCCGCGGTCAACAGGCCACCGGGCAGCCGGACGCGCGCGAGCGCCCCGTCGGCGGCCTCGTGCAGGCTCAGCGCGCCGGGGCAGGCATCGTCGGGGCGGGTCCGGACCACCCGTCCACGGTACCGCCGACCGTGCGGTACGAATGGGGGGTGACCACCCCTTCCGCGTCGAGCCCTTCCGCGCCGACCGTGCTGCTGCTGTCGACCTCCGACACCGACCTGATCACCGCGCGCGCCAGCGGCGCCAACTTCCGGTGGGCCAACCCGTCGCGGCTGTTGGTCGACGATCTGCCCGAACTGCTGGCCGGTGTCGACGTCGTCGTGGTCCGCATCCTGGGCGGCTACCGCGCGTGGGAGGACGGCATCGACGCGGTGGTCGCCGGCGGCGTTCCGGCGGTGATCATCAGCGGCGAACAGGCGCCGGACGCCGACCTGATGGAGCGCTCGACGGTGCCGGCCGGCATCGCCGTGCAGGCCCACGTCTACCTGGCCCAGGGCGGTGTCGAGAACCTCACCAACCTGCACGCGTTCCTGTCCGACACGGTGTTGATGACCGGCGTCGGGTTCGAGCCGCCGGTCGCCACGCCCACTTGGGGCGAGTTGACCCGCACCGCAACGACTTCGGTGGCCGACGACGCCCCGACGGTCGCGGTGCTCTACTACCGCGCGCAGCAATTGGCCGGCAACACCGCCTACGTCGAGGCGCTGTGCGCGGCCCTGGAGACCGCCGGCGCCCGGCCGCTGCCGCTGTACTGCGCGTCGCTGCGCACCGCCGAACCCGAACTGCTCGACCGCCTGCGCACCGCCGACTCGATGATCGTCACGGTGCTCGCGGCCGGTGGCGCACGCCCGGCCACCGCGTCGGCCGGCGGGGACGACGACAGCTGGAACGTCGAACACCTTGCGGCCCTGGATATCACGATTCTGCAGGGTCTGTGCCTGACCTCGCCCCGCGACCAGTGGGAGACCAACGATGACGGCCTGAGCCCGCTGGACGTCGCCACCCAGGTCGCGGTCCCGGAGTTCGACGGGCGCATCGTGACGGTCCCGTTCTCGTTCAAGGAGATCGACGACGACGGGCTGATCTCCTATGTCGCCGACCCGGAACGCTGCGCGCGGGTGGCCGGCCTGGCCCTGCGGCAGGCCCGACTGCGCCACATCCCGACCGCCGACAAGAAGGTGGCCCTGGTCTTTTCGGCCTACCCCACCAAGCACGCCCGGATCGGCAACGCCGTCGGCCTCGACACCCCGGCCAGCGCGGTGGCATTGCTGCGCGCGATGCGCACGGCCGGCTACCAGATCGGCGAGGTGCCCGGTGTCGACAGCGGCGACGGCGATGCGCTGGTGCACGCGCTGATCGAGCGCGGCGGTCAGGACCCCGACTGGCTGACCGAGGGACAGCTCGAGGGCAACCCGATCCGGCTGTCGGCCCGGGAGTACCGGCAGTGGTTCGCCACGCTGCCCACGGACCTCGCCGACGCCGTCGTCGAGCACTGGGGCCCGCCACCGGGGGAACTCTTCGTGGATCGCAGCCGCGATCCCGACGGCGAGATCGTCATCGCCGCAATGCAATCCGGCAACGTGGTGCTGCTGGTGCAGCCGCCGCGGGGCTTCGGCGAGAACCCGGTGGCCATCTACCACGATCCGGACCTGCCGCCCAGCCACCACTACCTGGCGGCGTACCGGTGGATCGAGCGGGGTTTCGGCGCCGACGCGGTGGTGCACATCGGCAAGCACGGCAACCTGGAGTGGCTGCCCGGCAAGACGCTGGGCCTGTCGGCCTCCTGCGGGGCGGATGCTGCCCTGGGCGACCTGCCACTGATCTACCCGTTCCTGGTCAACGACCCGGGGGAGGGCACCCAGGCCAAGCGGCGCGCCCACGCGGTGCTCGTCGATCACCTGATCCCGCCGATGGCGCGCGCCGAGACCTACGGCGACATCGCCCGGTTGGAGCAGCTGCTCGACGAGCACGCCAACGTCTCCGCGCTGGACCCGGGCAAACTTCCGGCCATCCGCCAGCAGATCTGGACGCTGATGCGCGCGGCCAAGATGGACCACGACCTGGGCCTGGAGGACCGGCCCGACGAGGACTCTTTCGACGACATGCTGCTGCACGTCGACGGGTGGCTGTGCGAGATCAAGGACGTGCAGATCCGCGACGGGTTGCACATCCTCGGCCAAAAGCCCACCGGCGAGGCCGAATTGGACCTGGTGCTGGCCATCCTGCGGGCCCGCCAGCTGTTCGGCGGCGAGCACTCCGTGCCGGGGCTGCGCCAGGCGCTCGGCCTGGCCGAGGACGGCAACGACGCCCGCGACTCCGTCGATGCCGCCGAGTCCCGGGCCCGCGCGCTGGTGGCCGCGCTGCAGGACAGCGGCTGGGATCCGGCCGCGGTCGACGGGCTGACCGACGACGCCGAGGTGGCCGCGGTACTGCGGTTCGCCGCCACCGAGGTGGTGCCGCGGCTGGCGGGCACTTCGGCCGAGATCGACCAGGTGCTGCGCGCCCTCGAGGGCAGGTTCATCGCCGCGGGGCCCTCCGGCTCGCCGCTGCGCGGACTGGTCAACGTGCTGCCCACCGGCCGCAACTTCTACTCGGTGGACCCCAAGGCCGTGCCGTCGCGGCTGGCCTGGGAAACCGGTGTGGCCATGGCGGATTCGCTGCTGGCCCGCTACCGCGACGACTACGGCCGCTGGCCCGAATCGGTGGGTCTGTCGGTCTGGGGCACCAGCGCCATGCGCACCTCCGGCGACGACATCGCCGAGGTGCTCGCGCTGCTGGGCGTGCGGCCGATCTGGGACGACGCCTCGCGCCGGGTGGTCGACCTCGAGACCATCCCGCTCGCCGAACTGGGCCGGCCCCGCATCGACGTCACGGTGCGCATCTCCGGCTTCTTCCGGGACGCCTTCCCGCACGTGGTCACCATGCTCGACGACGCGGTGCACCTCGTCGCGGGGCTCGACGAGCCGGCCGAGGACAACTACGTGCGGGCGCACAGCCAGGCCGATCTGACCGAACACGGCGACGCCCGACGCTCGACCACCCGGATCTTCGGTTCCAAGCCGGGCACCTACGGCGCGGGCCTGCTGCAGCTCATCGACAGCCGCAACTGGCGCGACGACAACGACCTGGCCCAGGTGTACACGGCCTGGGGTGGTTTCGCCTACGGCCGCGACCTCGACGGCGCGCCGGCCGCCGACGAGATGACGCGGGCCTACCGTCGGATCGCGGTGGCCGCGAAGAACACCGACACCCGCGAGCACGACATCGCCGACTCCGACGACTATTTCCAGTACCACGGCGGCATGGTCGCCACGGTGCGCGCGCTCACGGGTAAGGATCCGGCCGCCTACATCGGCGACAACACCCGCCCCGACGCGGTGCGGACCCGCACGTTGAGCGAGGAGACCACCCGGGTATTCCGGGCGCGGGTGGTCAACCCACGGTGGATGGCGGCCATGCGCCGGCACGGCTACAAGGGCGCCTTCGAGATGGCCGCCACCGTGGACTACCTGTTCGGCTACGACGCGACCGCGCACGTGATGGCCGACTGGATGTACGAGCAGCTGACCCAGAGCTACGTGCTGGATCCGGAGAACCGCAAGTTCATGACCGAATCCAACCCGTGGGCCCTGCACGGGATGGCCGAACGGCTGCTCGAGGCCGTGGACCGCGGCATGTGGGCCGAACCGGACGCCGCGACGCTGGCCGGCCTGCGGCAGGCGCTGCTGGAGGCGGAGGGGGACCTGGAGGGTTGACCGGCGGCGGCCGCCGGCCGCGCCCGCTAGGTTTGGACGAATGGCCCTCACCTTCACCGACATCGCCGACGCCGAGTACATCCTGCTGACGACGTTCACCAAGGACGGCCGCCCCAAGCCGACCGCCATCTGGGCGGCACCCGACGGCGACGGCCTGATCGTCATCACGCAGGCCAAGTCCTGGAAGGTCAAGCGGATCCGGAACACACCGCGGGTCAGCATCGCCAGGTGCGACATGCGAGGCAACCCCAAGAGCGAGGCCGTCGAGGCGCTGGCCACGATCAACGAGAACCGCACCGCCGACGCCTACCGCGCGATCGGGTCCCGCTACGGGCTGATGGGCAAGGCGTTCAACTTCTTCTCCAAGCTGCGCGGCGGGATGAAGAACAACGTCGCCCTCGAGATCCGGGCCGCGTGAAACCCTGGAACCTCACGCCCCGCCGAGACGTTGTCCTCTCATGGTGATGCGGATGTTCGTCCTGTACGTGGTCATCGAGATGGCGGTGATCATCGCGCTGACCGCGACCATCGGCTTCGGCTGGACCGTGCTGGCCGTGCTCGGCGCGTTCGTGCTGGGACTGGTGCTCGCCGGCTCGCAGCTGCGCCGGCAGCTGAGCCAGCTGCAACGCGGCCTCGCCAATCCCGGCGCCACTCATCCCGGCGCACAGGTCACCGACAGCCTCCTGGTGGCCCTCGGCACGCTGCTGGTGTTCGTCCCGGGCCTGGTCACGACCGCGGCCGGGCTGCTGATGCTGGCCCCGCCGACCCGCTCGGCCATGCGCCCGCTGGCCGCCGGCCTGGCCACCCGCGGGTTGTCCCGCCACGTGATGTTCGTCGGCGGGCGACGCGACTACATCGACGGCGAGGTCGTCGAGGTTCACGACCACGGCACCGCCCCGGGGCGGACACGCCCGGCGATCCTGCCCGAGCCCGAATAGCGGATCGCGTCCGGCCGCCGAGTACGTTCTCCAGCGTGACGACGCTCTTGACCGGTGGACGCATCTACAGCCCCGCCCATCCCGACGCGACCGCCATGGCGGTGCGCGGCGACGTCATCGCCTGGCTCGGGAGCGACCAGGTGGGACGCGCTCAGTTCCCCGAAGCCCGGGTGGTCGACCTCGGCGGCGCCTTCGTCGCCCCGGCCTTCGTCGACAGCCACGTGCACCTGACCGCCACCGGGCTGACCCGGCTCGGTCTGGACCTGCGCGCGGCGACCTCCAAGGCGCACTGCCTGCGGCTACTGGCCGAGCACGTCGCGTCGCCGGCCTGCGGGCCCGGGGACGTGGTGTGGGCCCACGGCTGGGACGACTCGGACTGGCCCGACGGCGCGCCGACCACGGCCGAACTCGACGCGGCGGTGCAGGCCCGGCCCGCTTACCTGGCGCGGGTCGACGTGCACTCGGCGCTGGCCTCCAC
>JAEWRC010000161.1 GCA_023460175.1 Actinomycetes bacterium | reverse complement strand
GCGGCGGGCGCGGCGGCCTGGGCGGCTCGAGTGGGTCCAACGGCACCGGCGGCTCCGGTGGCAACGGCGGCAACGCCGGGGACGGCGGTAGTGGCGGCTCCGGTAGCACCAGCGGCTCCTCCGGCGGCAAGGGCAACGGCGGATCCGGCGGTAGCGGTGGTTCCGGCGGCGGCAGCAACGGGTCGTCGGGGTCGGGAGGTTCGGACAGCGACTGACCCGTCGACGAAGACTGCCCGCCGGTGTCACACCTCGGCGGGCAGTCTCGTCCAAGGGGTATGACACAAACACGCGTCCCACCCCTGCCCCCGCAGCAAGCCGGCCTGCTGACCCGGTTGATGTATCGCTACGCCCGGCGCCGCTTCGGCGAGGTGCCCGAACCGTTCGCGGTCGCCGCGCACCACCGGCGGCTGCTGATCGCCAACGCCGTGCACGAATCGTTGCTGCAGAGCGGATCCAAGACACTGCCCGCCAATGTCCGCGAGCTCGCGGTGTTCTGGACCGCCCGGACCGTGGGCTGCTCGTGGTGCGTCGACTTCGGGTCCATGCTGCAACGCCTCGACGGCCTCGACGTCGACCGGTTGAAGTCGATCGACGACTACGCCACCTCGCCCCTGTTCAGCGCCGACGAACGCGCCGCCATCGCCTACGCCGACGCCATGACCACCGACCCGCACACCGTCACCGACGAGCAGGTCGGCGATCTGCGCCGGCGCTTCGGCGACGACGGGGTGATCGAGCTGACCTATCAGATCGGGGTGGAGAACATGCGCGCCCGGATGTACTCCGCACTCGGCATCACCGAGCAGGGCTTCAGCTCCGGAGACGCCTGCCGGGTCCCCTGGGCCTGACTCAGCGACCGCCCAGCGGCGAGCCGGTGAACTTGTCCGGGTTGGCGATATCCCATACCGCCCAGACCTTTCCGTCCTTGACGGTCATCGCGGCGATGCGCGGCATCATCTCGGCAAACCCCGATTCGACGGGCTGGCCGGCAGTGAAGGATCCCAGCTCGCCGTTGATCAGCGCCAGTCGTTGCGACGTGACGAATCCCGGCCCGTAGCGCTGGGCCAGCCCGAGCAGGAACCGGGCCACCTTGTCGGGCCCGACGATGACCTGGGCGGCGGTCGGCGCCCGCCGGTTGGCATCCCCGGTGAAGCGCACCTCGGGATGCAGCAGCGCCACCACGGCGGCCAGGTCGCCGGCCGCGATCGCGGCCATCAGCTGCCCGACGACCTCGTCATGCTGCGCGTCGGACGGCGGGGCGGGTGCCTGCGCGACCGCGCGCCGGGCCCGCGAACCCAGCTGACGCGCGGCGGCCGCACTGGTGCCCAGCACGTCGGCGACCTCCGGGAAGGACATGCCGAAGCCGTCGTGCAGCACGAAGGCGACGCGTTGATCCGGCGAGAGACGTTCCAGCACAACCATTGCCGCGTACCGTGCGCCCTCGGCGGCGACGACGGCGGCCAGCGGATCGTCGGCGCCGTGCTCCACCACGACGGGCTCGGGCAACCAACTGCCCACGTAGTTCTCCCGACGGTGCGCGGCCGACCGCAGCCAGTCCAGGCTCAGCCGGCTCACCACCGTCGTCAACCAGGCGCGCAGGTCGGCGATCTCGCGGCGCCGCTCCCCCAGTCCGGCCCACCGCAGCCAGGCGTCCTGCACCATGTCCTCGGCGTCGGCGACCGTGCCGGTCAGCCGGTAGGCCACGGCAAGAAGGTGGGGTCGAACCGTCTCGAATTCGGCGGCTCCCGCGTTCGAGGTCACCCCCCAGCCTATTCCGCTCAGCGCTTGGTGAAAATCGTGCGGTGCCAGTCCTTCTCGACCGCCCCGGTGATGTCGCTCATCACGTGCTTGATGGTGAGGTACTCCTCGAAGGAGTAGTCGCTCATGTCCTTGCCGAAACCGGAGGCCCCGACGCCGCCGTGCGGCATCTCGCTGATGATCGGGATGTGGTCGTTGATCCACACGCAACCGGCATTGATCTCGCGCGAGGCGCGCTGCGCGCGGTAGACATCGCGGGTCCAGGCCGAAGCCGCCAGCCCGTACCGGGTGTCGTTGGCCTGCCGCAGCGCATCGTCGTCGTCGGTGAACGCCCGCACCGTCAGCACGGGTCCGAAGATCTCCTCGCGGTAGACCTCGGAGGTCTCGGTCACGTCGGCGATCAGCGTCGGCGCGTAGAACGCGCCCGGCCCCTCGTGGACGCGACCGCCGGTGACGACACGGCCGCCCTGGTCGGGGGCCCGAGACACCATGGCGGCGACCTTGTCCCGGTGCGCGGCCGAGATCAGCGGACCCAGATCGGTGTCGGGGTCGTGCGGGTCGCCGACGACGACCTTACCCATCACCTCGGCCACCCCGGCCACGAAGTCGTCGTACAGCTCTTGGGCGACGATCGCGCGGGTGGCGGCGGTGCAGTCCTGGCCGGTGTTGATCAGCGAACCGGCGACGGCGCCCTGCACCGCGGCGTCGAGATCGGCGTCGGAGAAGACGACGAACGGTGCCTTGCCGCCGAGTTCGAGTTGCGTGCGATGGCCGTGCACCGCCGCGGCCGCCATCACCTGGCGTCCGACCGCCGTCGACCCGGTGAACGTGACGACGTCGACGTCGGGATGGCCGGCCAGGGCCGCGCCCACGTCGGCGCCGGCCCCGGTGATCACGTTCAGCGCACCGTCGGGAAGGCCCGCCTCCTTGGCCAGCCGCGCCAGGGTCAGCGTCGTCAGCGGGGTGATCTCGGCGGGCTTGATGACCACCGTGCAACCAGCCGCCAGGGCCGGGATCACCTTCCACACCGCCATCTGCAGCGGATAGTTCCACGGCGTGATGGTGGCGACCACGCCGACCGCCTCGCGCCGGATACTCGACGTGTGGTCCGCGGAGTATTCGGCCGAGGCTTTGCCCTCCAAACGTCGTGCCGCACCGGCGAAGAAGGCGACGTTGTCGATGCTGCCCGGCAGGTCGAACTCCGCGGCGAGGCGCACCGGCTTGCCGGTCTGGCTGACCTCCTCGGCGATGAAGACCTCGGCGTTGGCCTCCATCAACTCGGCGAGCTTGGCCAACACGGCCGCGCGCTCGACGGGGGCCGCCGTGGCCCAGCCGCGCAACGCGGCGCGGGCCGCCCCGACGGCGGTGTCGACGTCGGCCGGTGTGGCCAGCGCCAGTTCCGCGACAACGCCGCCGGTCGCCGGGTTGACGACCCGGTGTGTAGGTCCGGCGGTCTGGGCCACCGCGCCGTTGATCCAGCTGCCGGCCACGGTGGAGGTCTTGTCGGATGCGGTCGCAGTCATGCCGCCACCGTAGTCCAAGACGTCGCCGCCCTCCACGGCTGGCGCTACGTATTCATTGGGCAGCTGCGCTGAGCACTTCGGATATTGACCGGATTGGTTGCCCCCGACAACTGATTCCGTGCACAATCAGCAGATGTCCGATTCGTCGCTCCCGCAGCCTGGACCCGCGCGCACCGCCGGCCCGTCGCCCGCGATGCAACTCGACGACCTCTCCAAGGCCATCATCGAGAAGTTGCAGGAGGACGGCCGTCGCTCGTATGCCGGAATCGGCAAGGCCGTCGGCCTGTCCGAGGCGGCCGTCCGGCAGCGCGTGCAACGCCTCACCGAGGCCGGCGTCATGCAGATCGTGGCCGTCACCGACCCCATGCAGCTCGGCTTCGCCCGCCAGGCCATGATCGGCATCCGCTGCACCGGCGACACCCGCAAGGTCGCCGAGGAACTCGCGACGATCGACGAGGTCGACTACGTGGTGCTCACCGCGGGATCGTTCGACGCCATCGCCGAGGTGGTCTGCGAGGACGACGACGGACTGCTGGAACTGTTGAACACCAAGATCCGAGCCGTGCCGGGGGTAATCGGGACCGAGACCCTCGTTTATCTGAAACTCGTCAAGCAGCAATACAATTGGGGTACTCGATGACGCCAACCCAGGCCGGCGATTTGTCCGCCAAGGCCGATCGCCACCTGTGGGGTCACTTCGCCCGGCACGGCGCCGGGATCACCCCGCCGATCATCACCCGCGGCGAGGGCGTGCACATCTGGGATGACCGCGGAAAGCGTTACATCGACGGGCTTTCCGGGCTGTTCGTCGTCCAGGTGGGACACGGGCGCGCCGAACTCGCCGAGGCCGCCGCCAAACAGGCCGAGACGCTGGCCTTCTTTCCGCTCTGGAGCTACGCCACACCCCCGGCCATCGAACTGGCCGACCGACTGGCCCACTATGCGCCCGGGGATCTGAACCGGGTGTTCTTCACCACCGGCGGTGGTGAAGCCGTCGAGTCGGCCTGGAAGCTGGCCAAGCAATACTACAAGCTCACCGGCAAACCCGGTAAGCACAAAGTGGTTTCGCGCGCGATCGCCTATCACGGCACGCCGCAGGGCGCGCTGGCCATCACCGGCCTGCCGGCCTTCAAGGCGCCGTTCGAGCCGCTGACCCCCGGTGGTTTCCGGGTGCCCAACACCAACTTCTACCGCGCCCCGGAGCAGTACCGCACCGACATCAAGGCCTTCGGCGAGTACTGCGCCGACCGCATCGCCGAGGCCATCGAGTTCGAGGGACCGGACACGGTGGCGGCCGTGTTCCTCGAGCCGGTCCAGAACGCCGGGGGTTGCTTCCCGCCGCCGCCCGGATACTTCGAGCGCGTCCGGGAGATCTGCGACGAGTACGACGTGCTGCTGGTCTCCGACGAGGTGATCTGCGCCTACGGCCGGATCGGATCGATGTTCGCCTGCGAGGACTTCAACTACGTGCCGGACATGATCACCTGCGCCAAGGGATTGACCTCCGGCTATTCTCCGATCGGCGCAATGATCGCCAGCGACAAGCTCTTCGAGCCGTTCAACGACGGCCAGACGGTGTTCCCGCACGGCTATACCTTCGGCGGGCACCCGGTGTCGTCGGCGGTGGCGCTGGCCAATCTGGACATCTTCGAACGCGAGGGCCTCAACGATCACGTCCGGCAGACCGCACCGGCCTTTCGATCGACGCTGGAGAGGCTCCTCGAGCTGCCGATCGTCGGCGACGTCCGCGGTGAGGGCTTCTTCTACGGCATCGAACTGGTGAAGGACAAGACCACCCGGGAATCGTTCGACAACGAGGAATCCGAGCGACTGCTGCGCGGGTACCTGACCCCGGCGCTGTGGGATGCCGGGCTGTACTGCCGTGCCGATGACCGCGGCGACCCGGTGGTGCAACTCGCGCCGCCGCTCATCTGCGGGCAGGCCGAATTCGACGCCATCTACGAGATCCTGCACGGCGTGCTGACCGAGGCCGGTCGACGACTGTAACGGTGGGCCCCACCAAAGTCGCTGGGGCCCACCGCTACCAATCAATTACTCCGAGCTGTCGCCGTCGGACTTCGCCGCCGCGCGCTCGGCCTTGCGCTCGGCGCGCTTGGCCTCCCGTTCTGCCTTGCGCTCGGCGCGCTTGGCCTGGCGTTCGGCCCGCGCCTCGGCGCGCTGGGCCTGCCGCTCGGCCCGCGCCTCGGCGCGCTGCTCCCGAACCTGGGCCCAAGCGGTCTTGCGGTCCACCGTAGCCTCGGTGACGGTCGGCTCCTGTCCGCTCTCCTCGGCGTCGACCGCTTCGGTCACGGCCTCGACCTCGGCCTCCACGGCCAGATCTTCGGCGGGAACCTCGGCGACGACCGTTGCCGGCTCGTCGGCCTCGGTGGCTTCGACCTCGACATCCAGAACGACGGTGTCGACCACCTTCTCCGATACCACCGCCAGCGCCGCCGGCGCCCGGCCCGGATCGTCCGATTCCGGCACCGACGCAACGAGTTCCGCGACATCCTCGGCTTCGGCTTCAGCGGCCTCGGTCTCGACCTCGAGGGCCTCGGCCTCGGTGGCCCGCAGTGCCATCGCTGGCGTAACCTCCGGCGGCTTGATCGCATCCGCGATCAACCCCCGCACCGTCAGCAGGCTGTTGACCAAACCGTTCTCGCCGAGGAGTCCGCCGTTGCCGATGAACGGGTCGTCACTGCCGTTCAGGATGGTGTTCACCATGTCCCCCGGGAAGCTGATGAGGGCATTGGCCACCGCCTCGAAGTCGCCGGCCTCGATGCCGTCGTAGACGGCCTGCGCGGTCACGCCGACCTGCAGCACTGGGGCGATGGCGTCGAAGAGCAGTGGAAGACCAACCCCGGCCAGCGTTTCCACGGAGACGATCGCGCGCACCACGTTCGTGGCGTTCGCGAGCGGATTGCTCAGCACCGCCTGCAGATTGCCGAATCCGGAGCCGAACAGCAGCGGCAGCGCCGCCCCGACAATCGGCGTCAGAAAGGCCAGCGCCAGATCGCCGACACCCTGTTGGATCTCACCGGCCGCGATCTTGTCGACGGCCGCCGCGAGATTCGCCGGGATCTGCCCCGCGCCCTCGATGAATCCGGATCCGAACGTGGTGGCGATCTCCGCGAGGACCTGGGCGGTGATGAGCTGGTTGCCGGCGACGTTGCCGAGGATCGGGACCGGATCCGCCGCCACCCGGGCACCGATCCCGGCGGCGTTCTCGAACGTCGTCTCGAAGATGGCGCCCCACTGCTCAATTGGATTGACCAGCGCCGCGAGGTGCGCATCGCCGCTCAGGGTCTGGATGCTGCCGTCGGCGAAATCAGCGGGCCTGATTGGACTTATCGCGATGGCACCGGCGCCGACCAACGCGACACCGGCGGTGAGATAGGAACGAACCGATACTTGCATGGTTGAGCTTCCCCTCGAAAAGGTGGGATCTTGGACGAGCGTGAAGCTACCTGAGAGGAACCTGAGGTCGACGACGTTTCAGCCCATCTCGGCCAACCACGCCGCGGCCGGCCGAACCCGAGCAACCACGGATCACCACCGATCCGCAGGAAACCGCAGCGCTCGGTGCCTGGCAGCAAACGGTTTACGAACCCGTCATTATTTCAAGCCGAAAGTACTTGGCCGACCCCGAACTGCAACGTGTTCCACCATGGACGCCGCACCCTGTCGCCGCGGCGTCGCAGCCTCCGGCCACCCATCCACCCAGCTGACCGCGCTATGCGCGTCCGCGCAACGACTGCGCCCACCGATCGGCGGGGCAAGAACTGTAACGCGTTCACCGCGACGGCCGCGGAGGTCGCCCCAGGGCGGCAGATAAGTCGTGACTGAGATGTTGCCCCGAGGGGTCGCGCGGTGGCTCGCGCAGCCGCTACTGTCACTCGCGGGGGGCGGCTTCCTTCAGGTGGGATCTTGGACAATCGCACTAGCCGGTACCGCCCCCCGCCCACGCTCGGCGCCCTCCCGCAACTAGTTGCGTTTTGAAATTTGCGCTGACCGACACTTCTTTGCCGCGTCGGGTGACAATCTGCCGTTGATCTGCCGAGCAGTCGCCGCCGCGCCCGCCGCCCGCGTTGCCAACTTTGGACATTGCAGACCTTGCTGTCTAATTTGCGTCCTGGAAAGGAAACTCGGCGGTAGCTTTACCTCCGTCCAAGATCGCCTGGAGGGAGTCCGCCTGCGAACAGCACCCGCGCAGCCAACGCCCCGCCGAGCACGGTTCCCACCGCGCGGTCACGGCCGAGCGTTGGCTGCGCGGTGCCGAAATCCGAGCCAGCAGGTCACCGGCGCTCGAGCCGTTCGGCAACCTGCCTGCCGATGGCGCCGAGGGCCGTCATCTGCTGTCGCGAGAGCGGCGCCAAATACCATTTCTGCACCTCGCGCGCATAGGTCCGCAACGCCATTTGCAGGCACGCGCCGCCGGCCCTCGTGAGCTGCGCAAGCACCACTCTTTTATCCGCCTCGCCGCGGACCCGGAGGACGAATCCGCGGGACTCGAGACCGCGCACCAATTGAGTAATTCGACTGGGTGACAGCGACAATTGTTGCGATAGCAGGCCCATGCGGGTGGACCTATTGGGAATGCCGTTGAGAATATAAAGAACTTGAGTCTCGAAGAAGGTTACGTCGTGCGCCTCGATCAGGGCGGAGTTGATCCGGTCGTAGACCAGGGCCGCCGACTCCAGAAAGGCGTCCCAGGACCGCTTTTCACTCTCACTGAGACCCACGCGATCACCCACGCCGACCCCGATGGGCAGCATCGTGGACGTGGCATCCGATCGTCGCCCGACCTCTGAATCCAAGCACCCACAAATCCTCGGTGAAATGGAAACGTCGCGCGTGCTCAGCACAACGGCGTTCAAGGATGCTCCGGAGCCTAACAAAATGCACCGAAGGCGGCAACGGATTTCCCATTACCATGCCGCCAAACCCGGCCGACAATCCCGCCGCACGGAATTGCCCGGATTATTTGCCCAGACATGGCCGGTCGTTGGCGCGAATGCGTCGCGCACAGTCCCGCGGATGCGCCTCGGTCCGCCCTCGGACACGCGGGGGCCGCAGTAACAACTGCAACAGAAACCACATCCGTCACAGCGCGCCTCCGCGGATCGGCGCCGTCGCGGGCCTAATCTGCACCCACCATGGCCAGATCACGAACCACCAGCCTGACTGCCTTGCTGCGGGGTACCGCTCTGGCTACCGCCTTACTTCTGGGCGCCGCACCGGCGGTCGCGGTCGCCGAACCGGACGCCTGCCCCTACCGGGTGAACACTCCGCCCGCGGTGGATGCCTCCGAGGTACCCAAACCCGGTGAGCCGGTGCCGGCTCCGCTGCCGGTGCCGGCCAAGCCCGTCGGCGGCGACGCCCTGGGCAACTGCGGACTGGTGACCGCGCCCGGCACCCCGCCGGTGCCCGGTGACGTCTCGGCCGAGGCCTGGCTGGTGGCGGATCTGGACACCGGCGATGTGATCGCGGCCAAGGATCCGCACGGCCGGCATCGCCCCGCCTCGATCGTCAAGGTGCTCACCGCCATGGCGGCCATCAACGAACTCAACGTCAACAAGCGGATTCCGGGCACCCAGGAGGACGCCAATCAGGAGGGCACCCGCGTCGGCGTGGCACCCGGCGGGCTCTACACGGTCACGGATCTGCTGCACGGCCTGCTCATGCACTCCGGCAACGACGCCGCCTACGCGCTCGCGACCCAACTCGGGGGGATGGACACCGCGCTCGGCAAGCTGAACACGTTGGCCAGCAAGCTGGGCGGCCGCGACACCCGCGCCGCGACCCCTTCCGGTCTGGATGGCCCCGGCATGAGCACCTCGGTCTACGACATGGCGCTGTTCTACCGATACGCCTGGGACAACCCGACTTTCGCGGACATCGTGGCCACCAAGACCTACGACTTCCCCGGCCGCGACGGCAATCCGCCCTACGAGATCTACAACGACAACAAGCTGCTCGAGCACTACCCGGGCGCACTCGGCGGCAAGACGGGCTACACCGACGACGCCGGTCAGACCTTCGTGGGCGCCGCCGAACGCGACGGTCGACGCCTGGTCGCGGTGCTGATGCGCGGGACGCGGGTACCGATCGCGCCGTGGGAGCAGGCCGCGCACCTGCTCGACTACGGCTTCGCCACCCCGCAAGGCACCCAGGTGGGAACGCTGGTCGATCCCGATCCGTCGCTGACGCAACCCGAGCGCGCCGCCGATGCCGCCGTCGCCTCGCACGCGGCCGGGGTGCTGTCCGAGGCCGACACCGTCCCGGTGCGCGTCGGGGTGGCCGTGGTGGGCAGCCTGGTGGTGTTCGGGCTGATCATGGGCGCCCGTTCGATGAACCGCCGCCCCCAGTACTGATTCACCAACTGCCGACGAAGAATTCGAGCACGGCCAGCGCGCCGGCCCCGACAGCGGCGATCGCGAACGCCGCGCCCAGGATGGGCACCGTCGCCCGGCCGGGCCGCCATCGCGCCAGCAGCGCACCGGCGATCGCGCCCAACCCGCCGAGCACCACCACCCCGCCGAGCGCCAGGTAGAACAGCGCCGCGAGCGCGGCCGTCGGCGCCTCCGCGATCCCGGTGGCGTAGCCGCGGAAGGGCACCGGGAACCGGTACAGCGCGGCCAGCAGCGCCGCCGCCGCGGGCGCGCTCACGACGGCGACGACGGCACCGAGCGCGCTGTACCGGATCATGTCCACGCACATTAGCCGTGCTCTCGGCTGTCCCGCGGACCGTCAGGCCGTGGGCCCCAGCGCCGCAACAGCGCCTCGGCCCCGTCGCCCAGCGCGCGCAGCACCTCGGCCGCGGGCGCCACGGCGCGCACCGCCCCGACCCCCTGCCCGGCGTTGACCGGTGAGCCCCGCAGCACGCGCTCGGGAATGTCCGGCGGCCAACGATATCCGGCCGCCACGTCGTAGGCGCTGGTCAGTTCGGTACCCGCGCCCTCGGCGGCCAGCAGTTCGG
>JAEWRC010000160.1 GCA_023460175.1 Actinomycetes bacterium | reverse complement strand
TCCCGGGCCCGCCCGTCCGCCGGCCGGCACCGCCGCGCAATGTCAGGCAAGCCCCCCACTTCCAGCGTTAGCCCCGATAATCCGTGCCGCTCACCCCTGAACTCACGGCGACCGACCGCGCCGAATTGGCCGCCCTGGTCCGCCAACTCTCCGTTGTCCGCGGCCGCGTCGTGCTGTCCTCGGGCAAGGAATCCGACTACTACGTCGATCTGCGCCGGGCCACGCTGCAGCACCGGGCCTCGCGGTTGATCGGCTCGCTGATGCGCGAACTCACCGCCGACTGGGACTACGCCGCCGTCGGCGGGCTGACCCTGGGCGCCGACCCGGTGGCCACCGCCGTCATGCACGCCGAGGGTCGCCCGGTGGACGCGTTCGTGGTGCGCAAGTCCGCCAAAACCCATGGCATGCAGCGCCTCATCGAAGGCTTCGATGTCGAGGGGCAGCGCGTGCTGGTCGTCGAGGACACCAGCACCACCGGCGCGTCCCCGCTGACCGCCGTGCGCGCCGTCCGGGAAAAGGGCGGCGAGGTGGTTGGGGTGGCCACCGTCGTCGATCGCGCCACGGGTGCCGCCGAGATCATCGAGGCCGAGGGGCTGCCGTACCGCAGCGTGCTCGACCTGGATGATCTCGGGCTTGCCGATGGCTGACAAGCACCGCCGCCGCAGGCCCCCGGAACCCGAACCGCAGGACGACGTCGAGGGCATCGCCTGGGACGACACCGTCGACGTGGTGTCTGTCGGGGTGGGGGTCACGGCGACGGCGGCCGCGCTGGCCGCGGTCCGGCTCGGCCTGACGGTGCTGCGGGCCACGCCCGCGGCCGTCGACGACGAGCAGACCGCCGAGTACCTGCGCCAGGTCACCGACGACATCGTGGTCGACAGTATCGTGCCCGCCGAGTTCGAGGCCGACGTCCTGCCGCTGCGCCGCGTCACCGGCCCGGTGCCGCACCGCGAGGAATTCGCCAAGGGCGCAGTGTCTTTCGACGGCGCCGCGCTGCGCAACTGGGCCGCCCAGTGCCTCCCCGCCGGCGGCGGCGTGCTGTCGACCGCAGTGGCCGACCCGGACCGGACCACGGTGTCGGTCGGGGTCGTGGACCCGCGATCGGAGTCCGCCACGGTGGCCGACTGGGTGGCCGAGCAGGCCCGCCGGCAGGATGTGCCGGTCGTCCCCGTCGAGAATCTGGCGCATCTGGTGTTCGACGACGGCCGCGTGGCCGGCGTCGCGCTGACGACGGATACCGGGGTCGAGTTGGTCCGCGCGCGCCACACCGTGGTCCTTGCCCTGCGCGACGACGCCGTGTTGTCCTGGCCGCCGACCGCCGACGCCGCCGAGATGGCGTTCGTGACGCGGGCGGCCAGCCGGTTCGGGCGGTTGGAACTGCTGGTGCGGGACGGGGCGCTACCGTCGTAGCGGTTCGACGGTGCTGAACGGCAACTCGATATGGCCCTGTGCCAGTAGATTTTCCATCGCCATGCCCTCGAGCGGCACCGACAGCAGATAGCCCTGGGCCCGGTAGCAGCGGTGCGCGGCCAGGGTCTGCGCGGCGGCGACGGTCTCCACCCCCTCGGCCACCAGGTCGAGCCCGAACGCCTCGGCAAGCGCGATGATGGCGCGCACGATCGCCAGATCGCCCGCGCTGGAGCCGAGGTCGCGGACGAAGCTGCGGTCGATCTTGAGGGTGTCCACGGGCAGCGACTTCAGATGCGACAGCACGCTGTAGCCGGTGCCGAAGTCGTCGATGGCGATCTGGACGCCGACCTCCTTGAGGGCGGCCAGGGTGACTCGGGCCACGTCGATGTCCTGCACCACCAGGGACTCGGTGATCTCGAGGCACACCGAGTCCCCCGAGAGGCCGAACTCGTCGAGGATCGCCGCGACATTGCGGGCGAACCCGTCGGCGACCAACTGCACCGGGGAGACGTTCACCCGCAGTACGGCGTCCAGACCCACCCCGCGCGAGCGCCACTGGCTGAACTCGGTGCAGGCGCGGCGCAGCACCCAGCGGCCCAATTCGCCGGCCAGGTTGATGGATTCGGCCACCCCGATGAACGAGTCGGGGAACAGCAACCCCCGGGTCGGGTGCTGCCAGCGCACCAGGGCCTCGGCGGCCAGCACCTCGCCGGTGCGCATGTCGACCTCGGGCAGGTAGTGCAGCACCAGGGCGTCGCCCTCGATGACCCCCTGCAGGTGCAACTCGACGTCGTTGCGCAGTGCGGTGCGCATCGCCATGTTCTCCGTGAAGACGCGGACTGCGTTGCCGCCGGCGTCCTTGGCCTCCAGCACCGCCTGATCGGCGCGGCGCAGTAGGTCCGAGACCGAGTGTTGCCCGGGATCGCCCACGGCCACACCGACACTGACCGTCCGGGCCAGCATCTCGCCGTCCACGGCGACGCGTTCGCTCAGCGCGGCGTGCAGTCGGTCGGCCAGCGCCTCGGCCTCGGCGGCGCTGCGCGCCACTCTGGGCACCACCACGAACTCGTCGCCGCCGAGCCGCGCGATCAGGCAGTCCGCCGAAGCGGTCTCCTCCCGCAGCCGCTGCGCCGAGACCCGGATGAACTCGTCGCCGGCGGTGTGCCCGAGGTAGTCGTTGACCGCCTTGAGCCGGTCGAGATCGAGGAACAGCACCGCCACCGGGTCGGGACGGCCCGCGGCCAGCCGGTCCTCCAGATGGGCGACCAGCGCGCGGCGGTTGTACACCCCGGTCAGGTCGTCGTGCTCGGCGAGGTAGCGCAGTTGATCCTCGGCCTTGATCCGGGCCTGGACCTGAGCGAACAGCGAACCGATGGCCTCGAGTGCGTTGAGTTCCGCCGAACTCCATTCGCGGTCACCGAATTTGACGAAGCCCAGGACCCCGGTGGTGACGTCGCCGGAGACCAGCGGCGCCGCCGCCATGGAGCTGTGCGGGACGCCGCCGCCGCCCTCGATGGTCTGCTGGTACTCGCCGGTGGCCGGCTCGGGCCGGAATACCTGCGGCTTCTTGCCGTGCTCGGAGATCGCGAACACCGGGTCGGCGTCGGCGAAGTAGATCACCCCCAGCGGGTCAGGGTCCGGGATCACCGGCCGCACGGGCCACTCGGCGACCAGGATGGACGCCTTGAGGTCGTGATCATTGCTCCGCAGGAAGCTGACGTCGACGTGGAAGTGCTCCACCAGATCCGCGAGGATCGGCTGGATGACGGCGACGGCATTGGCCGCTTCGACCGCCATCAGCCGGGTGGCCACCGAGGTCACCACCACGTCGAGGCTGCGGGCCATCGCTACCCCCGCTGCCCGGCCAGCGCCCGGCGCCGGCTGCGTCGCACCGTGGGCGGCGCCTCGGCGAAGCGCAGCAACAAGATCAGGCCCGCATCGCCGGGCACGTCGACCAGCCCGCGGAAGCGCTCGGAGAGCTCCTGTAGTTGCGGCGCGTACCGGGCCGAGACCTCCCGCAGCTCGGGCTCGTCGTGGGCGTGCAGGAACACCGGCGAGATCGGTTGTACCGCAAGACCGCGCGCGGCCGCGGCCACCCAGACCGCCTCGGCGCCCTGACCGCCGCGGGCGTAGTCGAGCAGACGCTGTCCCTCGACCCACACCACGCCCACGCCGGAGCTGACCCGGATCCGCTCGCCGACCTCGTCACCCAGCGCGGACCCGGCGTCCCAGTCGGCCAGGTGCGCCATCACATCGGAGCGGCGCAGCACCTCCAGGACGGCCAGGTCGCTGTCGTCGAGCCCGAGCAGCCCGACCTCGATGCCGGAGTCCGGCTCCGGGTCTGCGGGCCAACGCAATTCGCTGATCATCTCCCGGTGCAGCCGTGGCGTCAGATAGCGGATGCGGTCGGTCGCCGCCAGGATGTCGATCAGCGTGTCGAGTTCGGCGCCGGCGGCGACGACCCGCAGCCGGGCCCCCTCGCCGAGCGCCGCGGCCTCCAGCGCGCCGACGGTCTCGGGATCCAACCGGCCGGGGGTGCCCCGGTTGCGGTTGGTCTCGCGGTGCCACATCGCGTCGTAGAGACCGCCCAGGCCGGCGTCCTCGCCGGGCTCCAGGCGCAGCGTCGCGGCCAGCGGAACCTGCGGGTGCTGCGGATCCTGGTGCCAGTCCACCGGCCCCAGCAGCCCCTGGGCCGCCGCGGCGACCCGCGCGTTGAACACCGCGGCGCCGACGGCCACCGCCCCGCCGCGATGCGCGACGTCGATGGTGGCGCGGTACCCGGTGTCCAGCCGCACCGAGACCGAATCCGGTTCGGCCGCAATGCGCCAGGGCTGCGCGTTGCCGCCGGAGGGGGCC
>JAEWRC010000159.1 GCA_023460175.1 Actinomycetes bacterium | reverse complement strand
GCCTGGCGACGCGGTGGGCCGCTTCGGTGGCCGGCGATCGCGTCGTTTTCGCCGTCCCGCGGCCGGCCGCACCGGCCCCGCCGATACCGCCCGAGGTGGCGCCGCACGGCGTCGCGCTGCCTAGCTTCCTCACCCCGAGCGCCGATTTCTTTCGCGTCGACACCGCGCTCACCGTTCCGCAACTGACCCGCGATGCGTGGCAGCTGCGCGTGCACGGCATGGTGGACCGCGACACCGTCTACGACTTCGCCGATCTCGCCGAGTTCGAGGTCGTCGAGGCGGCGGTGACGCTGACCTGTGTTTCCAATCCCGTTGGCGGCGACTTGGTTTCGACGGGAATGTGGACCGGATATCGGGTGTCGGACCTGCTGGCCGCCGCCGGCGTGCGCGACGACGCCGACATGGTGCTGTCCACCTCGATCGACGGCTTCACCGCGGGCACGCCGGTCGAGGCCCTCACCGACGGACGGGACGCGCTGCTGGCCGTCGGCCTCAACGGCGAACCGCTCCCCCTCGAACACGGCTACCCGGCGCGGCTGGTGGTGCCCGGGCTCTACGGCTACGTGTCGGCCACCAAGTGGGTGGTCGACCTCGAGGTGACGCGGTTCGACCGGGCGCAGGCGTACTGGACGCGGCAGGGGTGGGCACCGCGCGCGCCCATCAAGACCCAATCCCGCATCGACGTGCCCCGCAGCGGGCAGGAGGTGCCGGTCGGGCCGGTGACCTTCGGCGGTGTCGCCTGGGCGCAGAACCGGGGCGTGCGCGCCGTGGAGGTCCGGGTCGACGACGGCCCCTGGCACCAGGCGCAACTCGGTGCGGCCTATTCGGCGCAGACCTGGCGGCTGTGGAGCTTCCCTTGGCGCGCAGAGCAATCCGGCCGGCACACCCTGACGGTGCGGGCCACCGACAACACCGGCGCCACCCAGACCCCCGAGGAGGTGGGGACCGTTCCGGACGGGGCGACCGGTTGGCACACCGTGGAATTCAGCGTGACCGCGGGGTGAGCCCTACTTCCGGGAGAGCTTGCGCCAGCTGAGCACCGCGACCACCACGCCGATCAGCGCCGTGATGGGGCCGATCACCGACCACGTGGTGGTGTTGCTCATCGGGCTGCCTTGGAGCACACCGAAACCCTGCAGCGCCCAGATCACCCCGAAGAACGCCACGAGTGCTCCGAGCGCTCCGGTGGCGACGTAAACCCGTCTCATATCGCGATGGTACGGCGGCTTAAGGTGAACTCCGAGGAGGACACCATGAGGAAGACATTGCAACGCGCGGCCGTCACCGCAGTCGCCGCCTTCGCCCCGTTGGCCTTCACCGCCCTGGTGGCCCCGGCCGTCGGCTCGGCCGCGCCGGTCGTGCCCAACTGCGAGAACGGCTGGTGGGACCCGGTGGCCAACATCTGCCGCCCGCCGGTCGCGACGACCCCGTTGGCCTGTGACAACGGCTGGTGGTGGGATCCGGTGGCCAACGTGTGCCGGGAACCGCTGCTGCCGCCGCAGTAGGCGCCGTGGTGCTGGCGGCGGCGGTCCAACTCGTCGCGATCCCCGGCGACGTCGAGGCCAACCTCGCGGCCTGCGAGCGCCTGGCCGACGAGGCCGGGGCCGCGGGCGCCAAGATCATCGCGTTGCCCGAGTTCTTCCCCAGCGGTATCGGCTTCCTGGAGGCCATCGCCGAGGCCGTGTTGCCGCCGGACGGGCCGGCCACCGAGTTGTTGACCCGGCTGGCGGCGCGCCACGGGGCGCTGGTGGGCGGTTCGTTCCTGTGCCGCGACCCTGACGGCGAGGTGCGCAACGCCTACCTGTTGGCGGACCCGACCGGCGTGGTGGGCCGCCACGACAAGGACCTGCCGACCATGTGGGAGAACGCCTTCTACATCGGCGGCCACGACGACGGGGTGCTGCCGGCCGGGGGCCTGCGCGTGGGCGCCGCGGTCTGCTGGGAGCTGATGCGCACCCAGACCGCACGCCGGTTGCGCGGGCGGGTCGATGTGGTGATGACGGGGTCGGGCTGGTGGTCGATCCCCAGCTGGCCGCCGCGCTCGGTGTTCGACCGGCTCGAGCGGCGCAACGCCGCCACCGCCGAAAAGGCCGCGGCGCAGTTCGGTTGTTACGTCGGCGCGCCGGTGGTGCACGCCGGGCACGCGGGCGAACTCGAGTGCCCGATGCCGTGGCTGCCGATGGCCTATCGCGGCTACCTCGAGGGCGCGACCCTGATCGCCGCGGCCGACGGCACGGTGCTGGCGCGCCGGCACCGCAGCCAGGGCGAGGGCATCGTGCTGGCCGAGATCACCCCGGGGGCAACCGAACCCACGCGGGCCGTGCCGTCGAAGTTCTGGCTGCATTCGCGCGGTTGGCTCGCCTCGGCGGTCTGGCACTACCAGCGCTGGCACGGCCGACGGTGGTACCGCCGCCACAGGTGACTTCTACTATCGAGCAATGAGTGCGCGTCGACGTCCGGGACGACCGGCCGGGCCGGGAGTGGATGCGGCCGTGCGCCGCGAGGAGTTGCTCGATGCCGCCGAGCGCGCGATCCGGACCGGCGGACCGCGGGTGGGCCTGCGCGAGGTCGCCGAACAGGCCGGCTTCGCCCGGTCGGTGGTCTATGCGATCTTCCCGAACCGGGCTGCGCTGTTCGCGGCGCTGAGCGGTCGGCACGCCGCCGCCATCCTCACCACCGTCGCCGCCCGCGTCCCCGAGGACGCCAGCGAACGACAGCGGCTGTCGACCTTCATCGACGCCGTCTGCGAGTGGGTCGAGGACGAGCCGAACCTGTACCGCGCGCTCGGCGCTCAGCCCCTGGCCGGCGAGCAGGCCGACGGCCTTTTCGACCAGCTCGCCGCCATCACCGAGCAGATGTTGGCGGCGAATCTGGCTGCCGAACACTCGAATCCGGCGGCCGCCGCGCCGTGGGCGCACGCGATGATCGGCGCCGTCGCGGTGGCGAGCGCGTGGTGGCAGCGCACCGGCACCATGTCGCGGCCCGAACTCGTCGAGCACTTGACCGTCATGTGCTGGGAGGGCGGTGCCCGATTGCCGTTGTACGCCGCCGCGAAATCCACCCCTTGACGCGGACCGCCCATAACTGACACGCTGTCTGTTATGACCGAAACCGACAGCGCGTCAGTTGCTGGAGTCAGCGGCCCCACCTGGCCTCCCCGGTTCTTCGACAGCGTGGACGGCGAACACGACCTGCCGATCACCGAGATCACCGGATCCCTGCCCCCGGACCTCACCGGCACGCTCTACCGCAACGGGTCGGGCCGCTGGCAGATCGGCACCTCGCAGGTCGACAGCATCTTCGACGTCGACGGGATGATCAGCGCCTTCATCCTGGACGGGCGCGGCGTGCACTTCCGCAACCGATTCGTGCGCACCGACCACTACCGCAAGACCACCGCGGCCGGCGCCATGGTTCAGCGCGGGGTCACGCAGCAGCGCCCCGGCGGGCCGCTGGCGAACATCGGCCGGTTGCCCGCCAACACCGCGAACACCAGCGTCATGCTGGAACCCGATTCGCTGCTCGCGCTGCACGAGGGTGGCCGACCGCACCGGATGGACCTGGACACCCTCGACACGCTCGGTATGTGCAGCCTGGACGGCGCCCTGCGGGGTCCGGCCGGCGCCTTCTCAGCGCACTACACCCACGACCCGGTGAACAACACCAGCGTCAACTTCGGGTTCGATCCGTACTACCCGCGGATCGATCCGCGGTGGATCCGCGGCGCCCGCACGCCACAGGAACGCAGGCGGCGGCTCAAAGAACTTGCCGGCGAGGCGATCCCGCGGATCAAGCTGCGAATGTACGAGACGGACAACCGGACCGGGCGCACCCGCTATCTGCGGTCGGTGCCGCTGCCGGGTCAGACCAGCTTTCCGATCGTCCACGACATGGCGCTGACCGCCCGCTACGGCATCTTCTGCGTCGCGCCGTACCGGATCCGCCCGGCGGAGTTCCTCCTGGGCGCGAGGTCCATGTGGGATTCGCTGAAACTGTTCGAGGGCGAGCCCACCTACCTGGTGCTCGCTCCCCGCATCGGCGACAAGGTGCGTGTCGTCGAGACCGACCCGTTCTTCAGCTGGCACTACACCAACGCCTTCGACGACGGCGACGACGTCGTAGTGGAGCTGTCCCGGTGGTCGCTGGAGACCCTGCCCGGACTGCACCGTTTCGGCATCGATACCCGCCTCGGCATCGACGCGCTCTACGACGGCCTGTCGCCCGCACAGCAGCGCGACGCCGGTCGCCTCACCCGGCTGCGGATCAGCGCCGGCGGGCGGGTCACCGAGGAGGTCGCCGCCGAATTACCCGCCGACTTCCCGCAATTCGACCAGCGCCGGTCCACCCAGCGCCACGACATCAGCTATGTCACGGTGCAGCGCAGCGGCCAGAGCAGCGGCACCGGGATCGCCCGCATCGATCACCGGACCGGCGCCACCCAGCAGTACCGCCCGCCGCACAACATCCTGCTCGAGCCCACGTTCGTGCCGCGTAGCCGCACCAGCGCCGAGGACGACGGCTGGGTGCTGACCCTCGGTTACGACGCGGCCGAGCACCGCAGCCGGCTGATGATCTTCGACGCCCGCCACCTCGACGCCGGGCCGATCGCCGAGGCCTGGCTGCCGTTCCATCTACCGATGAGCTACCACGGGGCCTTCACCGGTCGCATCGCCGCGCACTGACCCTGCTGCACTTCAGGATTCGTCCTCGGGCGGATAGGTGACCCGGGTGCCGTCGACCCGGGCGAAGGACGTCAGCTGGTGCATCCGGGAGCTGGTCTTCGACATGATCTCGACCACCGGAACGCCGCGCACCCCGAGCGCATCGGCCACCAGCGAGCGGTGACAGCGCCACGGCACCGCCTCGGCGCACATGATGGCGGTGCGGCCCGAGGCCGCCCCGGCGATGAGTTCCTCGACGGCGCGGGCGAATTCGGGGGTCTGCATGTAGTCGGCGTAGCCGCGGAAGCTCTTGTTGCGCCAGGCGCTGTTGGGTGAGTCCTTGCGGGCGTGCCGCAGCCCGCCCAGCGTGGGCGTCGGCACGTATTCGATGCCGGCCGCCGGCAGGGTCTGCGCCAGCTCGTCGGCGTTGAACTGCGGGTTGTGCCGGGAGCGCGGGATGGTCCGGATGTCGGCCAACCGCTTGATCTCGTAGCTGTTCAGCAACTCGACGAACTCGTCCGGGGCCAGCGTCGAGTGCCCCACCGTGAAGATCGTGTCCTTGGTCCAGCCCATGGCGCATCATATCCGCGGCTACGGCTTCGTAACCATCATCAGTCACAGGTTCAACTCCTGTACCACCCCGGGTACGGTGAGCCCATGCATTTCAGGCTGGCGCTGGCCGGCACCGCGCTGGTCGCCACGTTCGCGCTGGTGAGCTGCAGCAACGTGACCGACGGCGAACCCGCCTGCCCGGGCTGCGGGACCCACGCCGAACCGGAGTTCCCCACCAGCCGCCCGCCGGTCACCCCGCCGTCGCCAACCACCTCGACCCCGGCTCCCGGGCCGACCGCCACGGCCGCGCCGCCGTCGGGCGCCGAGACCCTGCCGGCAAATGCGCAGGGCTACGTCTTCGTCCAGACCAAGTCCGGCAAGACCCGCTGCCAGCTCAACACCGAGGCCGTGGGCTGCGAGTCCCAGTTCGAGAACTCCCCCGACGTCGACGGCCACCCGGCCAACGGCGTCAACGTCACCTCGTCGGGTTCGGTGCGCTGGATCCTGGGCAACCTGGGCAACATCCCGGCCGTCACGCTGGACTACCGCGACTACACCGCCCAGGGCTGGAACATCGCCGCGAGCCCCGAGGGCACCCGGTTCACCAACCAGGCCACCGGGCACGGGATGTTCGTCGCGGTCGAAGGCGTCGAGACCTTCTGACCCGCCTACGCTGGAAGACATGGATTTCCGCGTATTCATCGAACCCCAGCAGGGTGCCAGTTACGCCGATCAGCTCACGGTCGCCAAAGCCGCAGAGTCCCTTGGATATTCGGCCTTCTTCCGATCCGACCACTACGTCGCGATGAGCGGTGACGGCCTGCCCGGCCCCTCCGACTCCTGGGTGACGCTGGCCGGCCTGGCGCGCGAGACCGACACCATCCGGCTGGGCACCATGGTGAGTTCGGCCACCTTCCGCTACCCCGGGCCGCTGGCCATCTCGGTGGCCCAGGTCGACGAGATGAGCGGCGGCCGCATCGAGCTGGGACTGGGCACCGGCTGGTACGAGCCCGAACACACCGCCTACGGGATCCCGTTCCCGCCGCTGCGGGAACGCTTCGACCTGCTCGCGGAACAGCTCGACATCCTCACCGGGCTCTGGACCACGCCGACCGGCCAGAAGTTCGACTACGCCGGCTCGCACTACACGCTGGCGGACTCGCCGGCGCTGCCCAAGCCGGCCCAGGCGCCGCACCCACCGATCATCATCGGCGGCACCGGGGCCAAGCGCACCCCCGCGCTGGCGGCCAAACACGCCACGGAGTTCAACGTCCCGTTCGATTCGCTGGAGGTCGTCAAGACCCAGTACGCCCGGGTCGCCGAAGCCGTGGCCGCCGCCGGGCGCGCGGCGGACTCGATGACGTACTCGGCGTGTTTCGTGCTGGCCGCCGGCCGCGATGACGCCGAGGTGGCCCGCCGCGCCGACGCGATCGGCCGCAAGCTCGACGAACTGCGCACCAACACCCCGCTGGTGGGCACGCCGAACGAGATCGTCGACCGGCTGGGCCCGTTCGCCGAGGCCGGGGTGACCCGGGTGTACCTGCAGGTGCTCGATCTGGCCGATCTGGATCATCTGGCGTTGTTTGCCGACGGTGTCGCCGCGCAGCTGCGCTGAGCGATTGCGCGTTACTATCGGAGCCCGTGGCCCGCAACGACAATTCTGACGAGTTCTACAGCGACCCCACCCAGGCCGCCAACTACGGCGGCGGCACCGGCGGACAGGCCTACAGCGAGGTCCCGCCCGAGCAGCACCAGCCGCCCGCCGACTACGGCTATCAGACCGGCGGCTACCAGTCCGGATACCCGGACGACTACCAGACCGGTTACGCCGCGCCGCCCGAGCCGCCGACGCCCTGGTACCGCAAGCCCGGCGCCCTGGTGGCCCTCGGCGCGCTGGCCGCGGTGATCCTGGCGCTGGCCATCTACGCCATCGTGCAACTGGCCGGCGGTTCGTCGACCCCGACCGGCGAGACCACCACCACCACGACGACGACCACCACCACCGAGGCACCGACCGAGACGGGCGACCCGCAGGTGCCCGCCCCGGCCCCGGTGCCCGACGAGACCGTGACGATCACCCAGACGCCCACCGAGGCGCCGCCCCCGGAGACCACCACCGAGGAACCGACCACCACCATCGAAGAACCGACGGAGACCACGACCACCACCGAGGCCCCGCCGACCGAGACGGTCACCGAGACCGAGACGGTGCGTCCGACGTGGACCCGCCCCACCCTGCCGACGCTGTTCCCGCGGCCGGGCGGCGGGGACGGTCAGTAACCCCGCGCGGCGAACATCGCCACCAGCGCCTCGGCGCTGCGCACGGCCGCCCGGCACGCGCGGGTGGTAAACGGATCGTTGAGCGGATGTTCGGCCCGGCGCCGCCACCGCTGGGCTGCGGCGAACGCCGCCCGCGGCCCGTCGTAGGGCTCCTCGGGCGTCAACCCCAGCCGGCTGGCCGCGTCGGTGCCCGAGCCGCCGATGATGCGGCGCAGCGACACGATCTCGTCGTCATTCAAAGTGGTTGGCCGCGAACGTAGTTGGCTGAGCAGACGGAGTTCCTCGAACGCGTGCGTGTCGGCCAGCAACGGGTCGATGTCGGCGATGATGTACGGCGTGGCCCGGATGGGGTGCACCTCGACGAACCGGCGCAGCGCCAGCATCGCGGTGTGGGCCTTGAGCAGCTCGGAACGCTGCGCGAACTGCTGATCGATGACGTCGCGCAGGGCCACCAGGCCGCTGCGCTCCAGCAGTTCGTCGGCCAGGCCCACCGAGTCGGTGATCCCGGAGCGCAGCACCGCGATCGAGATGCGGATGCCGAACATGCCGAACCGGTCGAGCAGCGCGGCCCGGGTGGCGGCGTCGACGGGCAACGACTCGTCCTCCCGGACGAACCGGTCCACGCTGAGCATGGCCTTGTTGAGCTCGGCGGCGTCCACCCCGGCGAGCTTTTCCAGCGCCACGAACTCGCTCTGCCGCAGCGTGCGCGCGGTCAACGCCAGCAGCCCGGACACCGGCACCACGGCCTGGCAGATGCCGGTCTTGTCCATCTCGCTGGTGAAGCGCTGCGCGACGTCCTTGGCCGAGAGCATCGCGTCGATTCGGCCCGCGCCGATCTCGTCGGCCCGCGACGCCACCCCGATCACCCCGAGCGCGCCCGCCGAGCCGCCGACGAGTTCGCCGATCTGCTTGAGCAGCGCGATGTCCGCGGCGTTGAGGGTGCGCAGCAGGAACACCACGGCGTCCACCCGCGGCACACCGTCCTCGGGCACCAGCAGCCGCAGCGTGCGCTCGGAGACGTCGCGCGACAGCGACGAGGTCCCCGGGGTGTCGATGATGGTGGTGTCGATCAGCTCGGCGGCCGGCCATTCCACGTCCAGGGCGGCGACCTCGGTGGGGTCCTGGGCCGCGAGGTCGAAGGTCAGGCCGCCGCCCCCGGGGGTGCCGTCGGCGTCCCGGCTGATCGGGACGTTGGCGCGCCGACCGCCGTAGTAGTTCGCGGTGACCTTCGGGGTGGGGCCGTGCCGGAACCAGGTGACGATGCGGGTGGCCTCGGTGGCGTCGGTGGGGGCGATGTTCTCCCCGACCAGCGCGTTGACCAACGTCGACTTGCCGGCCTTGAGCGTTCCGGCCAACGCGATGCGGATGGGCTGGTTGAGCTGCCACCCGATCCGGTCGAGCTCGTTGAACACGTCCGGGCGCTGCTGGAAGGCGGGTTCGCCCTGGTAGGCGCGGATTGTGCCGCCCAGGATCGCGCGCACCTGATCGCTCGTGCTCATCGGGTCCTTGAGTTTACGGGCCGCGCCGCAGCGCGGGTTCACGGCTAGTATCGGCGCCCGTGGCTGACGACGACCGTACCGACGAGGTGCCCTGGCATCGCAACCCCAATGTGGTGATCGCGGCCGGCGTCGCGGGCGTGGTGCTCATCGCCGCGCTGGTGATCACCGTCGTCCGGATGTCCGACGAGTGGAGCAAGCCGGGCGAGCCGATGTATCGGACCACCACCTGGACCCCGGAGCCCACCACCTCGCGCGAGCGCCAACCGTTCGTCATCACACCGTCGGAGTCGACGACGTCGTTCACCACCAGCGTGCCGTTGTCGACGACGGACATCGGCGTCCCGCCGCCGATGGAGCCCACCGACTCCGAGACTTCGGAGACCTCAGAGACGTCCGAGACCTCGGAGACCTCGACGACTTCCGAGACCACCGAGACCACCACGGCGACCACCACCGAGGCAGCCGAGGAGACCGCGACCACTACCCGGAACCGCCCGCGGCTCAACCAGACTCGGACGCTGTTCCCGAACGGCTCCCGGGACTAACGGCCCGCAGCTTCGCGATGTTGTCGCCGACCTGACCGAGGATGTTGAGCTGGCGCTCCAGCTCGCGCACCCGGGCGTTGCGGTCGTTCTCCTCGAGCTGCGCCGACGCGATGGTGGCCTGCAGCGACTCGTTGAGTGACCGCGTGGTCTGGTTGGCGATCTCCCGGTAGTGGTCGCGCAGCTGGCGTTGGATGCCCTTGAGCCGGTCGCGTGATTCCTTGCCGACGGCGAACGACACGTCGTCGACGAACCGGCGCAGGTTGTTCTTGGCCTCGGTGCGCACCCGCAGCATCCGGTTGTCCATGTCCTCCCGATAGGACTTGCGGCCCAGCAGCAGGCCGGCACCCAACGAGATCGGGTTGAACATGCCCAGGCCGGCCACCGAGGTGAGCATGCCGAACATCAGCACGCCGCCGTAGGAGCCGCGCATGCTGGTCAGCGCCTTGTGCCCGATGCCGATCGGCTGAGCCTCCAACCGCGCCAACGACTTCAGCCCGTCGAAGCCCGCTCCCATCTCCCGGGCGCTGACGTGCGGCATCTTGACGGCGTCCAGACCGGCCTCGACGAAGGTCCGCGCCACCTCCTGGGCCAACGCCTCGGCGCGCTGATAGGCCCACACGAAGTTGTCCCCGACCGCGGTGGCCACCGCGTCCTCGACCTCGGTGCCGATCTCGGCCCAGTGCTGGGTCGGGTCACACGAGTCGATGACGCCCTCGGTGTGGGCCACGATGGCCCGGAACCGGGCCCGCATGTCGTGGTCGACGTCGGCGGTCAGGTCGGCGATCCCGTCATTGAGCACCTGCTGCCACAGCGCGGTGTGCTGCAGCGCCTCCTGGGCCTCCTGTTTGCGCCGTTCCAGGTCCTCGGTGAGCCGACGGACGTCCTCGGGGTCGTTGATGGCCGCCAGCTCGGCGTTCACCGCCAGCGTCAGATGCTCTGCGGACGAGGAGAGTTCGGCCAGCACCTGATCGCGGACCCGGTCGTTCTCCCGGGACAGCACCTGCTCGGAGAGGAACCGGACGATGGCCGGGAAGTTCGACTCCTCGTTGAGTTCCTTGTCGTTGAGCTGCACCGCGTGGCTGCGCAGCAGCGCCGAGGCCGGGATCGTCGGGATCGGCATCGAGGCCCGCTGCAGATGCTCGGTGTTGGCCGCCACGATCGCGCGCCAATGCGGGTAGAGATCCGTCTTGGTGGCGATCACCACGCCCACCGGGCAGATCTCGTAGGCCTGCCGGAGGAACCGCATCTCCGGCTCGGTGAACTCCTGGCTGGTGTCGCTGACCATCAGCATCGCGTCGGCGTCGGGCAGCAGGCCCAGCGTCGAGGACAGGTGCGGTTGGCCGTGCCCACCCACCCCGGGGGTGTCGACGAAGGCCAGGCCGCCCTTGAGCAGCGGGCTGGGCGCGCTGACCTCGACGCGCAGCACCTCGCGGCCGCCGGCCTGCGGCGCCCGCCGCAGATCGTGCTTGATGTCGTCGATCGGGATCGGGATGACCTCGGGCTCACTGGCCCCGGGGGGCGGGGCCACCACCAGCCGGGCCGACGGCTGCTCGCCGTAGGTGACGATGGTGACCAGCGCGGTGGTCTCGTCGTCGCCGACACGAGCCACCGGCATGTTCAGCAGCGAGTTCAACAACTGACTCTTGCCCTGCTTGAGCTGACCGGCGATGACCACCCGGATCTGCGGATCGCTGATCCGCTCCCGCGCAACGGCCAGGCGCTGCCGCAGGTCGGCGCGGTCGTTGAGCTCCGCGATGGTGCTGGTGTGGTCGATCAGCTCGACGATCACCTTCACCCGGCGCGGATCCGGCGCCTGGTTGGCCGGCGCGCTGTTGGCCTGTGTCACCGTTTCTCCCTCGCGTCCTGTCCACCGTAAGCCGCAGACGCGGCGGGAACCCGAAGGTCCCCGCCGCGCGCGGCGTGCTGCCCGATCAGAAGCCGAGCAGGCTGTTGCCCGATCCCAGCGAGGCCTCGTGACCGGTGTCGAGCGCACTGTTGGTCGCCGAGGTCTCGCGGCTGTTGTCGAACAGCGAGGCGCTGTGCTCCGAGGAGTTGTCGTAGACCTCGGTCTGCGAGTGATCGGAGTAGTCGGCCACCGAGGTGGTGGTCGACGTCGCGACCTCGGTCTGGGTGTACACCGAGGTGTCCGACGAGTTGCCGCTGCCGGCGTCGCCGCCGACCGTGCTCTGATCCCCGCCGACGACGTTGCTGGTGGTCTTGTCGGTGACGATGACGATGCCGCCGCCGCCCGCGTTGCCGCCCTGGGTGTTGTCGCCGCCCAGGCCGATGTCGATCAGGCCACCGCCGCCGCTGCCGGCGCTGCCGCCGTTGCCGCCGCTGGCGTCGACGTCCTGGAAGACCGGGCCCTCGTTGTCGGTGATCACCGAACCGCTGCCGGTGTTGGTGATGCCGTCGTCGTCGATGTCGCCGTCGCCGAGGTTGACGTTGGAGCCGCTGCCGGCCCAGATGTCGCCGTTGTTGACGTCGTTGTTGTTGCCGAGGACCGCGCCGTCGCCGCTGACGATGTCGCCGTCGTTGTCGCCGGCGACGACCACCCCGCCGTTGGTGGCGGAGTTGGACGTCTTGTCGCCCAGGGTGATGTCACCGAAGCCGAGGTTGAACGCCCCCTGCTGGGCGTTGGCCCCGGCATCCTGGACCGGGCTCATGATCGGGGTCTGGTTGTGGCTGGCCAGATCCGTGTCGTTGTGGCTGGCCAGGTCGGTGTCCGGGGCGAACGTCGGCGACGGCGCCCAGGTCGGCGACAGCAGGCTGGTGGCCGCGGTGTAGTCGTTGGCCGGGGCGAATCCGTAGTGGTTCGACACCGCCCGCTGCAGGCCGACGACCGGGTCGCCGCCGCCGAGCATCATGCCCGGCACCGCGGTGGCGGCCACGGTGGACAGCTGCGCGGCGGACAGACCGGCCAGGCCGGCGTCGCGCATGGCCGCCTCGGGTGCGGCGACGAATGAGCGGGCCGCATCCTCGTCGCGGAACAGGTTCAGGATCCAGTCGATCAAGTTGATCATCGTCGTGCCTTTCGGTCATCCGCCGGGCGTTCCGGCGATCTGGCAACAACGTTATGGATTTCCGCGAAGCCCGGAAACGGGGCGCAAACCCGTTCTGCGGGGTGCCCGACTAGGGGTCCGGACCCCAACCCCGTTAGGGGATTAGGGGTTCACCGGGGGCGGCCGGGGGTCACCCCTACTTGCCGGGCATTTCCGCTGCTGAACAGCAAAAAACACCGCCGACAACGGATGCGTTGTCGGCGGTGCGGCGAAGAACAGGTCAGAACAGGTCGAACCCGGGCGCCTCGTCGGCCGGGCCGTCGTCGCCGGCCACCGGGGAGTCCAGCACGCCCTGATCCCAGCCGGCGGGCTCGTGGACCTCCGGCTCGTCGAAGACGTCGAATCCGGCGACCTGCTCCACGACCGGCAGCTGCGGGTCCAGATCGCGCGCGCCCGCCGCGGCGGCCAGATCGGTGTCGATCACGGTGGCCGGCACGTCGTCCAGGCCGCTCAGCCCGGTTTCCGGGACCGCCGGCGCAAACGCGTCGAAGGCGTCGAAGGCCTGCGCGGCCGCGCCGCTGGTCCAGACGTTGTCGTCGACGGGAACCGCGGTGCCGAACGACGGGGTCGCCATCGACAGCGAGTCGGACACCACCGGAATCAGATTGTCGACATCGGCGCGGGTCACGTTCGCCAGGTTGGCCTCGGCGATGGCCCCGGCCGGATCGGCGGCGTAGCGCGCCGCCACCTCGGGGTCGCGCACCAACGACATCACGAAGTCCAGCAGTTCGTTGGCCATGACGCGGTTCTCCCCTAGGCGATGTCTCCAGCAGATGTTGACCAAAGACTAGCCAGCCGCGCGGCCCCTGGGATCGGTGCCGAACCCACCCCGACCGGACACCCATTAGGGGGTTGCCCCATAGGGGCTCGAAGAACCTTAGGGGGAAACGCGCCCGAAGTCCGCGGGAAGGGCGGGAAAGCCGCTATCGTGAGGACCGTTATGAGCGACGGACATGAGTCATGAGTGATGTGCTGGGCCTGTCGATCGGCCAGACCAATCTGGGGGCGACGCGCACCGCGCGCCCGTCGGTGAGCCGCCGGGCGGTGCTCACGCTGTTCGACCGCCGTCCCCCGGAGGTCGGGGTGCCCGGCGAGAACCCGAACCTCACCGAGCCCGGCCTGATCATGTGGGGATTCGTGGAGCGGGTCGGCGATCCCGTCCCGCTGATCGCCGCGGACGGGTCCTCGCACCGCGGCGACGTGCTGACCGCGGAGGCCCTCGACGCGATGGCGCGCACGATCGGCGGCAGTTCGACACCGGACAAGGTCGCCGTGGCGGTGCCCGCGCACTGGGGCCCGGCCGTCGTCGGCGCGCTGCGCGCCGCGCTGCGCAACAAGCCCTCGCTGTTCTCCGACGGGGCGCCGCCGGAACTCGTCTCCGATGCCGCCACGTCGCTGGCCGCCCTGCAGACCGGGCCCGGCCTGCCCGCCAGCGGCGTGATCGCGCTGTGCGACTTCGGCGGCACCGGGACCACGCTGGCCCTGGCCGACGCCGGGCAGGGACTCTCGCCGATCGGCGAGGTCGTCCGTCACACCGAGTTCTCCGGCGACCAGATCGACCAGGCGATTCTCGGCCACGTGCTCGCGGGGCTGCAGGAGGCCAACGACGCCGATCCGGCCGGTACCGCCGCGGTCGGGTCGCTGACGCAACTGCGCGCCGAATGCCGGCAGGCCAAGGAGCGGCTGTCGGCCGAGACCTCCGCGGTGATCGCGGTGCAGCTGCCCGGCACCACCGCCGATGTCCGGCTCACCCGTGCCGAGCTGGAGAACCTGATCGACGGGCCGCTGGGCGGCTTCCTCGATGCGCTCGGGGACACGTTGGAGCGCAACCGGATCCCGGCCGCGCAACTGACCGCGGTGGCCACGGTCGGCGGCGGCGCCGCGATCCCGCTGATCACCCAGCGGCTCTCGGAGTTGCTGCGGGTTCCCGTCGTGACCATGCCGCAGCCGGGGTTGACCGCCGCCGCGGGCGCGGCCGTCATCGCCGAGCGCGGCCCGTCCCCCGACGCCCCCACCGGCATGGCGCAGGCACCGGACCTCGCCGACCTGCCCACCGGGCTGGCGCCGGCCGCCTGGGCCGCCGGCGCGGCCGGGGTCGCGGCCACCGAATCCGCCACCGACGGGGCGCCGTCGGCCACCCACCGCGCCTTGGCCTGGTCGCAGGACGACGACGGCGGCGGCGAACCGGTGCCGTACTCCGGCGAGGACTACACCTTCGAACCCGCGACCTTCGATCCGGCGGCCGGCGCGCGCCCGCCGGTGGAGTTCGAGCGCGACAAGACCGACGTCTTCGGACCCGACGGCGGCGAACCCCCGCCGCTGGCCTGGTACAAGCGCCCGCCGGTGCTGTTCGGCGCCGCTGCGGCGGCGCTGCTGGCGGTCACGGGCGTGGCCTTCTCCCTGACCAGCAACTCCACCGACAGCGAACCGGTGACGGTCAAGACCACCCTGCCGACCTCCGAGACGCGCACGACGGTGATCACCGGCCCCGACGGCGAGCCCACGGTGTCCACGACGGTGGTTCCGCCCCCGCCGCCACCGGAAACCACCACCACCACCGAACCGTCGCCGGAGCCCACCACGACGACGACCACCACCACGTCGCCGACCACCACCACGACGACAACGACCACCACCACGACCACGA